>NZ_JBNDHS010000019.1:0-78792 GCF_056755095.1 Rhizobium sp. SVR5-9E
AGCTAATAGATACCTATCCGGCGTCTGCCAGCGTGGCGGGCGGAAAAGGGCTGGACCAACCGCTGTTCGACAGCGTCATAGTTGTCACTGATCGACGCCTTCTGGACAAGCAGCTGCGTGACAACATCAACGACTTCTCGGAAGTCAAGAACATCGTCGCGCCGGCCATGCGCTCCGCCGACCTGAAATCGGCACTGGAGAATGGCAAGAAAATCATCATCACGACGATCCAGAAGTTCCCCTTTATCATCGAGGGAATCGCCGACCTCAGTGACAAACGCTTTGCGGTGATCATCGACGAGGCGCATAGCGGGCAAAGTGGCAGCGCGCATGACAACATGAACCGTGCAATGGGCGCGGGCGAAGCAGACCCCGACGAATACGACCCGCAAGATCGTATCCTGGCAGCGATGCAGTCACGCAAAATGCGCGGCAACGCCTCCTATTTTGCGTTCACGGCGACGCCGAAGAACACAACGCTCGAAAAATTTGGTCAGCTTCAGCCCGACGGAAGCTTCAAGCCGTTCCACCTCTACAGCATGAAGCAGGCGATCGAGGAAGGCTTCATCCTGAACGTCCTGGCAAACTATACGACCTACAAGAGCTATTACGAAATCCAGAAGTCGATAGCGGACAATCCACTGTTTGACACCAAGAAGGCTCAGAAAAAACTCCGGGCTTACGTGGAGCGCAGCCAACAGACGATAAACACAAAAGCTGAGGTCATGCTCGACCATTTCATCGAGCAGGCTGTGACGCCGAAGAAGCTTCACGGCAAGGCCAAGGGTATGGTCGTCACCCAGAACATCGAGTCGGCGATCCGTTACTACAAGGCTTTGACGAAGCTACTGGCAGAACGAGGTTATCCGCTCAAGGCCTTGATCGCGTTTTCCGGTGAGAAGGAGGTCGACGGTGTGACCTACACCGAGGCCGGCATGAACGGTTTCCCGGAGTCGGACACGAGGGACAAGCTCGACGAGGATGAATATCGGTTGCTTGTGGTCGCAAACAAGTACCTGACCGGCTTTGACCAGCCAAAGCTGACCACCATGTATGTCGACAAGAAGCTGCAACATGTTCTGGCTGTGCAGGCATTGTCACGGCTGAATCGCTCCGCGCCGAAACTCGGCAAGCGTACCGAAGACTTGTTTATCCTCGACTTCTTCAACGACGTCGCCGATATCAAATCCGCCTTTGATCCATTCTATACGGTCACCACACTGTCGTCGGCGACGGATGTTAACGTACTGCATGAGATCAAAGACGCGCTCGACGTCGTCGGCGTTTATGAGTGGCAAGAGGTAGAGGATTTTGTCGGCCGGTACTTTGCCGGTGACGACGCCCAGTTGCTTAGCCCAATCATTGATACAGCTGCCGATAGGTTCAATCATCAGCTGAACTTGGCCGACAACGACAAGATCGACTTCAAGATCAAGGCGCGCCAGTTCGTGAAGATTTACGGCCAGATGGCGTCAATCATGGCGTTCGAGGTCGTTGAGTGGGAAAAGCTCTTTTGGTTCTTGAAGTTCCTGGTCCCGAAACTGCTTATCACGGACCCAGACCAAGACATGCTCGACGAACTTCTGGAGGCCGTGGACTTGTCGTCTTACGGGCTCGAGAGAACCCGATTGAACCAAGACATCGAGCTTGACGCCGCTCCGACAGAGCTCGACCCGCAAAACCCCAATCCCCGCGGTTACCGGGATGGCGAACAGGAGCAAGACCCACTCGACGATATCATTCACACCTTCAATGAGCGATGGTTCCAGGGATGGGGCGCGACACCGGAGGAACAACGGGTGAAGTTCATCAATGTCGTAAACGGCATCAGAGCGCACCCCGATTTTACCGAGAAATACGAAGAGAACACCGACCCATACAATCGCGGACTTGCGCTCGAGAAGATGATGCAGGATGTGATGCTGAAGCGCCGTAAGGAGGAACTCGAGCTGTACAAGCTCTTTGCCTCTGACCCAGCCTTCAAAGCCGCCTGGAGCCAAAGCATCGAAACGGTCCTTAGAACCGGGGTGTGATGGTTGCCCAATATCATGGTTAGGCGCGCCAACGATGTATCATCGAAGAAATCATGGCATGATCTCCAATTGCATCGGCTTCTCGCGACATCCGCAGATATGCTGCGTTTTGACGCAGCGGCATACCTAGACGCGCCTTGCCGCGACCTCCGGCCACAAACCAAGTATCAAACGAACGCTTTCAAGCTGCCCGCCGCCGCTAACCCATCGGCGCAGGAAAATGGTGTCTACGAGAGGATTCGAACCTCCGACCCCAGGATTCATACCACTTCGGCTTTAACCGCCGCCCTAAGGCGTTCGTGGTCTGGACTGTCCCTTCACCATGGGCCGAAGCCTTTAGGTGCTACCCATCCAGTCTCTACACCTTCAACGGATTTCTCCGAAGCTTGGCTCGGGATTGGCATGCTGAAAGTTCAGCGAAGCGTTCCCCGACTTTGAGTAGATCGACTACACTCTTTCGTCGTGTAGCCCCCAATTTGCAACCAGGAATCCTGTGCTCTATCCTGCTGAGCTACGTAGACAAACCTTTGTTCCATTCGGTTCGTAACGCATGCTCACTCGAAGATCAACACCCGGGCGTCACCGCGATTCTCCATCGTTGTCGCGTCTATCCTCGCCTTTGATCTTCAGAACGGGATAAAGCCATCAGGACCTATGAAATCGTCCGGGCAATCTCTGCGACGCCCTCGACCGTCTGCGACCCGCAGATTATCCTCACTAACTCGAGCGATTTCATCATAAAGGCCATCGAGGTAAGACATCGCCTCGTGGAACTCATCCTCTAAAACGAAGCCATCAGAGTATGTGCAGAAGTCTTTAAACCGCTGGACCGACCTGTCGGCGACATCCTTCGCCTCTGTTGCCTCCTCAATCGATTGCTGGCCCGGTTCCCATGTCTCGATCAGCAGGGATCGAAACGCTTGCGCGGCTTCGATTTCATTCACAAGGATCGTGCGCAGAGTGAGGACTCGCATCTCCTCTGCCCTGGAGTTACATTCTCGGATGTCGTCGAGAAGCATGATTTCACCAAATACAACGTCGGGATAGCTATTCATTCCATTCCTCGGTGCTGCAGCGTGATATTGGCGGATTGAGTACGCGCTCGCGGCTTGTCGCCGCCAATAATGCCGAATGAAGTTGAACCTATCAACAGGCCCGAAACCAAAAGGAAGTCCGGGCGCGGTTTGAACAATCGCTTGCCAATTAGGACACCCGGTGCCTCCCATCGACCACGATCCAGCGAGGCACGAGGTCAACACGCTCGATCGATCGTGGGAGCGTTCGACAGGCAATTAAAGCCATCAAGGCAGTTGAGGCTGATAGCCGTCAAAACTCGCCGGCGATTTGCCAAACGCAAGCAGTCGTCGTCGAGAAATCTGCCAGTCCGATGGGAACACGAGCATTGTCGTGCCAAGACGATGACGGATAACTCTCGGGCGATTGGCAGGCTTGTCAGAAATTCGTACCGATCTTGGTACCGACAATAACCCAACCTCTTCAGTGGGTTGGAGAAGTGGTAAAACCGGTATGCCCTAAAAACTGCTCTATCCTGCTGAGCTACGGGACCACTGATGCCATGCATACAAAAGGCTCGGCGCGAAGCCAAGCCTTTTTGAAGTCCCCACAGCTATGAATTCAAGCGCCCAGGCGCTGTTCGGCCAACCGGACCCAGTAGGAAATCCCGTGGGCGATGACTTCGTCGTTGAAATCGTAGGCCGGGTTGTGGAGGCCCGCGGTGTCGCCGTTGCCGATGAAGATGAAGGCGCCGGGGCGGGCGTTCAGCATGTAGGAAAAATCCTCGCCGCCCATCATCGGATCGATCTCCGGATTGACGTTCGCCGCCCCTGCTATGTCGGTGGCGATGGCGATCGCGTGGGCGGTCTCGGTCGCGTGATTGACTGTAACGGGGTAGTTGCGGTGAAAATGGATATCGGCCTCCGCGCCATGCGCAGCCACCAGGCCGTTGATGACCTGCTTCAGCCGTGTTTCCGCCAGATCGCGGATGTCGTCATCAAGCGTGCGGATCGTGCCGGCGATCACCGCGTCGTTCGGGATGACGTTGTGGGCAAAACCCGCATTGAACTTGGTGACCGAGACGACGACGGAGCGCAGGGGATCGGCGCTGCGGGAGGCGATCATCTGCAGGTTGGTGACGATCTGAGCGCCGATCGCGATCGGGTCGATCGTCCGGTGAGGCTGGGCGGCATGGCCGCCGCGGCCCTTGATCGTGACGGTAAACTCGTCGGTTGCCGCCATGATCGGACCCTTGCGGATGGCGAAATGCCCGACGGGCAGCCCAGGAAGATTATGCATGCCGTAGACTTCCTGGATGTTGAAGCGCTCCATCATGCCGTCCTGAACCATCAGGTTCCCGCCGCCGCCGCCTTCTTCGGCCGGCTGGAAGATCACCGCAATATCGCCGTTGAAGTTGCGCGTCTCCGCGAGATATTTGGCAGCACCGAGCAGCATCGCGGTGTGCCCATCGTGGCCGCAAGCATGCATCTTGCCGGGAGTGGTTGATGCCCAGGGCTTGCCGGTAATTTCAGTCAGGGGCAGGGCGTCCATGTCGGCGCGCAGGCCGATCGTCCGGCTGCCTTCACCCTTGCCCTTGATCAGGCCGACGACACCGGTGCGCCCGATGCCGGTCACAATTTCGTCAACGCCGAACTCCTGCAGCTTCGCGGCAACGAAGGCTGCCGTGTTCTCGACCGCGAAAAGAAGCTCCGGCCGGGCGTGAATATAGCGGCGCCACTCGCTCACTTCGTCTTGTAATTCAGCGGCTCTGTTCAAAATCGGCATGCATGATTTCCTATGACGAGATCGGATGATTGGCGGCGGGCGCGATGCGAATGCCGCAGAAAGAACTTATTCAATGGCCTTTGCCATGTCATGGCCATATAGGCTAAATAGGTGAGGTTTCGAAATTTCCGGACATCTTAAGGACTAATCGTGTCGACGCGCCAGAACAATTTGTTTGCCGCTTTGCGGCCGCTTTCATTCGCAGCTGCCGTTACCGCCGCATTTTTGTCTTCCGCCCCGCTGGCGCAGGCCAACCCGCACATTCTCGTCGACGTTCAAAGCGGCCGCGTGCTGGAGCATGAGGAAGCGTTCAGCAAGTGGTATCCGGCCTCGCTCACCAAGCTTCTGACGATCTATACCACCTTCGAGGCGGTGCGCTCCGGCCAGATCAACTTTGACACGCCGATCGTCATGAGCAAGCGCGCCGCCTCCCAGCCGCCGGCAAAGATGTATTTCAAGCCGGGCCAGAAGCTCACGCTCGACAGCGCCATCAAGATCCTGATCGTCAAGTCGGCGAACGACATCGCGGTCGCGGTCGCCGAAGCGGTCGGCGGTACGCAGGAAGCCTTCGTGATGCGCATGAATGCCGAGGCCCAAAAGCTCGGCATGACGGATTCACATTTCATCAATCCGAACGGATTGCCCGGCAAGGGCCAGTACACGACGGCCCGTGACCTTGCGGTCCTCGCCGTGGCTCTGCGGCGCGACTTCCCGGAATATGCCGGTTACTTTTCGGTCGAAGGTATCACCACCGGTAAGCAGAACATTCCCGCCATTAACGTGCTGATCGGCCGTTTCGCCGGCGCCGACGGCATGAAGACCGGCTTCATCTGCGCCTCCGGCTTCAATCAGGTGAGCTCGGCCACGCGGAACGGTCGCACGCTCATCTCCGTCGTGCTCGGCACCGACAGTCTTGCCGCCCGCGCCGACGATTCCGCCGATCTTCTGCAGAAGGGCTTCACCACCGCCGCGACGAGCAACGACACGCTCAGTTCGCTGAAGCCTTATGGGCCTGGGCAGGATCAGGTCGCCGACATGACTGCGGACATCTGCAGCACCAAGGGCGCCAAGGTGCGCAGCGAAACCCGCGACGAGGTTGGCCGCATGAAGATCCTGTCGCCCTACATTCAGGAGCGGGACCACGAACCGAGTTTCGTCTATGCCGGCCTGATTCCCGGGCAGGATCCTCCGCCGAGCAAGGTGGCGAAAGCAGACGAAATCGGCGATATCGCCAACGTGCCGGTGCCGGTGCCGCGCCCGGCGTCCTTCTGAGGCTAAGCGATGAGCGTTCATCCCGACAGGATCCCCGTCACGATCCTGACCGGTTTTCTCGGTGCCGGTAAATCGACGCTTCTGAACCGCATCCTCAAGGATCCGGCGATGAAAGATGCTGCCGTCATCATCAACGAATTCGGCGATGTCGGCATCGATCACCTTCTGGTCGAGAGGTCGGGCGATGCGATCATCGAACTTTCCGACGGCTGCCTTTGCTGCACCGTGCGTGGCGAACTCGTCGATACGCTGGCGAACCTGATGGATGCGGTACAGACCGGCCGGGTGAAGGCGGTCAAGCGCGTGGTGATCGAAACCACCGGCCTTGCCGATCCTGCGCCGGTCATGCAGGCCGTCCTGGGCCATCCGGTCATCGCCACGAATTTCGACCTCGACGGCGTCGTTACGGTTGTGGATGCCGTCAACGGGCTTCAGACCCTCGACAATCACGAGGAAGCCCGAAAACAGGTCGCCGTCGCCGATCGCCTGGTCGTATCGAAGCGGTCGATGGCGTCCGCAGAGCTGTTGCAGGCGCTGGAGGCGCGGTTGCGCCAGCTCAACCCGCGGGCAGCTTCGATCGATGCCGACAGCCCGGGTGCCGGCAGCGCGGAAATCCTCGTAAACGGCCTGTACGATCCGGCAACGAAGATTGCTGATGTCAGCCGCTGGCTTCATGACGAAGACGAGCAAGACGGGCATCACCAGCACGGCCATCATCATGGTCACGATCACCATCACCATCACCATCATCATGGGCATGACCATCAGGATCCCCACGATGTGAACCGTCACGACGCGTCGATCCGGTCTTTCTCGATCGTCGAGGACAAGCTGATCGAGCCTATGGCGGTCGAGATGTTCATCGATCTGCTGCGGTCCGCGCATGGTGAAAAGCTGTTGCGCATGAAAGCGATCATCGCCGTTTCGGATCGGCCCGAACGGCCTCTGGTCCTGCATGGGGTGCAGAATATCTTCCACCCGCCGGTTCGTCTTCCCGCCTGGCCGAATCCGGCCGACCGCCGGACGCGCATGGTGCTGATCACCAAGGATCTGCCGGAGGATTACGTCAGGGACCTCTTCGATGCGTTCCTTGGCAAGCCGCGCATCGATACTCCGGATCGCGCGGCTCTCAACGACAATCCGCTTGCCATTCCCGGCATGAAGCTCTGAGGATCAGAGCCTTGAAAGGCTCTATCCCTTGCGGATCAGGAACCGGTGGCCGGTTTCGGTCTTAACCGTTTCCAGCAGCTCGTGTCCGTCTTCCTTGCAGAAATGGGGGATGTCGATTCCGGCTAGCGGGTCGGTCGTTTCGACGCGGATCACGCTGCCGCTTGCCATCGCGGAAAGCTTGCGGCGCGTCTTCAGGACGGGCAGAGGACATTTCAGGCCGCGCAGGTCATAAGAAACGGCGTCCAAACCGGCCAGTTCCTCTACCAAAATTTCCAGAATGGCTTCTTGGCGGCTTCGGCCGTTTGCTGCGGTGGTGCCACTGGGGCGAAAGCCAGCGGATTCTGCGTGGGAATCGGGACATTGGCAGGTGCGGCGGCAACGGCTGTTGCGTTATCCTGAACCGCGGTTGCCGGTGCAGCCGGCGCTGGCGCTGCAGTGGCCGTCATCGTGGCAGTTGCCGCAGGTGCGGCCGGTTTCGTCATCAGCTCTTCAAGCTCGGCAGCCTTGACCATGCGGCCGGCTTGCAGTGACGTGCCGGTCGGTGCGTAAGCGAGCTCGCGGCCCATGCGCAGCTTGGCTACAACGGCTTTGCGCTCGGCTTCGGTGGGATCGTACCACGCCATGCCGTCGAACTTCTTTTCGGCCTTGGCATAATCGGCCGCATAAGTCTTGTCGTAGGAGGAGAGTGCCGCTGTCAGGGCTGGAGGCGTCGACATGGCAGGACACTGGCCGGCGGGATTGAAGGCGGCGCCGTCTGCGGCTTGCTGGTTGAAGACGTATTTCTTTTCGCAGACGTTCACTTCCGGCGGACGCTTGGTGACCTCGAAGTTGTCGTAGCCAACCTTCAGCATCTTCCAGAAATCATAGCTCGGGCTCAGGCGGTGCTTGAACATGTTTTCCGCCGTCATGCGGAAGGGGAAGGCCTGCAGTTGAACCGTGGTCTGACCACCTTTGAAGGCATCGCGTGCGAAAGCGTAGATTTCCAGAACCTGTTCGTCGGTCATGGAGTAGCAGCCGGAGGACGAGCATGCGCCATGGATCATCAGGTCTGAGCCTGTGCGGCCGTTGACGGCGTCGTAGCGGTTCGGAAAGCCGGTGTTGATCGCGAGATAATATCTGGAGTTGGGGTTCAGGTTTGCCCGCGTCAGTTCGTAGAAGCCTTCCGGAGCCTGCCGATCGCCAGTCTTGACCTTCGGGCCCAGACGACCGGACCATGCGCAGATCTTATAGTCGGCAATCTTGTCGAAGCGGTTGTCCGTCTTCGCCTTCCAGATCTCGAGAGTCCCCTCTTCCTTGAAGATACGGACCATGATCGGCGAATTTCGGTCCATGCCTTTCGCCTTCATATCCGCAAGGATACGTGGCGGAAGAGGCTGTTCCACCTTGTTCTTGATCTTCGACAGATCGGTGTGGGTGACTTCCAAAGCGTCGTTGCAGCCGGCAAGAGCCAGCGCCATCAATGACACATAGGCAAAATGACGAATGCGCATTCCCAACTAGCCCATTAAAAATCGATGCGACCCGATCCGCTCCCTGGACTCCGGGCATTCCCCAGAATCATAGGCGGCCGATAGTTTACAATTTCTTACCAGCCTATGACCTGCTTGGGGATGCCCTGCAAGCGCGACTGTTATAGATAATACTATTGTGGCCAAGGTTTGGCCGCAATCCGGTCAGGGATGATGAGGGCTAGCCGAGATTTCGGCCCATGGCGAGGAATTTCTGGCGGCGGTCGCTGCGGAGTTGCTCGCCGGAACGCGGTGAAAGCTCGGCGAGCGCGTTGGCGATGACATCGCCGGTGGCGGCAATAACGCTCTCCGGATCGCGATGGGCGCCGCCGAGCGGTTCAGGAATGATGCCGTCGATAATGCCGAGCGACTTCAGATCTTCGGCGGTGATCTTCATGTTGGTTGCCGCTTCCTTGGCGCGGGTCGAATCGCGCCACAAAATGGAGGCGGCACCTTCCGGCGAAATCACGCTGTAGATCGAATGCTCGAGCATGTAGACCCGGTTGCCGGTCGCGATCGCGATCGCGCCGCCGGATCCGCCTTCACCGATAACGACGGAGACGATCGGCACTTTCACGCCAAGGCACATTTCCGTCGAGCGGGCGATCGCTTCCGCCTGACCGCGCTCTTCGGCGCCGACGCCCGGATAAGCGCCTGCGGTATCGACGAGGGTGATGACGGGAAGACCGAAACGGTCCGCCATTTCGAGAATGCGGATTGCTTTGCGATAGCCTTCCGGACGGGCGCTGCCGAAATTGTGCTTCAGGCGGCTCTTGGTGTCACTGCCCTTTTCCTGGCCGAGGATGGCGACCGGCTGCCCGCGAAAGCGGGCCAGTCCGGCCTGGATCGCCGCATCCTCGGAAAATTTGCGGTCTCCCGCCAGCGGCGTGAATTCCTGGAAAAGCGTCTTGGCATAGTCGACGAAATGCGGGCGCTGCGGATGGCGCGCGACCTGCGTCTTCTGCCAGGCGTTGAGCTTGGAGTAGATATCAACCATCGCTTCGCGGACGCGAACTTCCAGCCTGCCGACCTCATCGGACGTGTCGATGCTCTCGTCTTCCGACGCAAGCTTCTTCAGTTCGATGATCTTGCCTTCGAGGTCGGAGATCGGCTTTTCGAAGTCGAGATAGTTGTGCATGAGGTGCGTTTCCGTTCCTTGTGCGCGGGGCATTTTCCAGGCTCTGCCCCATGTCGCCGGTCCTATTCGTGCTTTTTCGCCTGTTTGGCAAGGGGGTGATGCGTCTGAACCAATTGCTGAAGCCGTTCCTCGAGGACATGCGTGTAGATCTGTGTGGTCGAAATGTCCGAATGACCGAGGAGTTCCTGAACGACGCGAAGATCCGCGCCGTTGGCAAGCAGATGGCTGGCGAAGGCGTGGCGCATCACGTGCGGTGAGATCATAGAAGGCGTCAGCCCGGCACGGATCGCGAGGCTCTTCAGGTCACGGGCAAAAACCTGGCGGGGCAGGTACCCCTCCTTGGATGCTGCCGGAAAAAGCCAGGGACTTTCGACCGGATCCTTGGCTTTCGCATGCTCTTCGGAAAGCGACCGGCCATAGGCCTTCAGTGCTGCGACGGCGGATTGCGATAGCGGCACGAGCCGCTCCTTGTTGCCTTTACCGCGAATGATCAGGAAGCGGCCCTCCTGATCGAGAACACGGACCGGTAGCGAAACGAGCTCGCTTACACGCATCCCCGTCGCATAAAGCAACTCCAGCAGCGCCAGCATCCGTCTTCGCTGCAATTGGCCCTGCGCAGGATCGTCGGCTTCCGCTTCGGCCTGGCTCAATAGCCGCGTCACGTCATCGACGCCCATCGTCTTTGGCAGCGCGCGCGCCTTTTTCGGAGCATCGAGAACACCGGTCGGGTCATCGACCCGCAGCCCCTCGGCATACAGAAATTTGTAGAATTGCCGCATGGCGGCCAACCGGCGGGCCTGGGACGACGGCTTGAAGCCCTGCCTTGCGAGCGAGGAAAGGTAGGCCGCGAGGTCGGCGGAGGCGGCATCCGTCAACCGCACGCTTTTGCCGTTCAGGAATGCATGAAGGTCGTCCAGATCGCGCTCGTAGGATTGCAGCGTGTTCGCCGCCGCTCCGCGCTCCGCACTCATCATCTCCAGAAATGCTTCCACGTGGGCGCGGCTCAGATCCATCATCGGATCACTTCTTCGCCGGTTTGATCGCGCCTGTCGCCGGTGGATTGATCCTCTCCGATGGAATGCGGATCGTCACGTCGCGCGGTTGCGGCTCGACGAAGGTCACAAGCGCGACCATGCCGCCGTAGATCGCCCCGGCGATCAGCGCCAGGACAGCCAGCAAACGGAAAAGGGTCGGCATTTTCGCAACTCCATGAACTCTGCCTCTTTTATGAAGAAGCGGGTTTACGTGCAAGAAGCGGCTTTCCAAGCATGTTTCCCTTGCCTGCGACTTGACGCTACACCCGCATTTGTCGATACCGTTTGCAAACAAAGTGTGAATGGACCGATGAGTGACCCAGTTCTGAAAGCCGGAGACAGCCTGAAAGACAGAGCTCGCGCCGCGCTCGGTTCACGCAATCTGATCCTCGTCGGTCTGATGGGGGCGGGGAAATCCTCCGTCGGCCGCATTGTCGCCCACCAGCTCGGCATTCCTTTCGTCGACAGCGACAACGAAATCGAGCGCGTCTCGCGCATGACGATCTCCGAGCTTTTCGCAGCTTACGGCGAAGAGGAGTTTCGGGCGCTGGAAACACGGGTGATGAAGCGGCTCTTGAAGAACGGCCCGCGTGTCGTCTCGACTGGCGGCGGCGCTTTCATCAACAGCAGAACGCGCAAGCATATCAAGAAGGGCGGCTTGTCGATCTGGCTGAAAGCCGATCTCGATGTGCTCTGGGAGCGCGTCAACAAGCGCGACACACGCCCGCTTTTGAAGACCGAGAATCCAAAGCAGACGCTCGAAAACCTGATGAATGCGCGATACCCGGTCTACGCCGAGGCCGACGTCACGGTGTTGTCGCGTGATGTTCGCAAGGAAGTCATGGCCGATGAGGTGCTCAAGGCCGTGATTGAAGCCCAAACCGAAAGTGCAGTTCCATGAATGCGATCTCCTCCGCTTCCGCCGAACGGAAAGTCCACGTGCCGCTCGGCGACCGCGCCTATGATATTCTGATCGGGCCAGGCATCATCTCCCGCGCCGGTGCGGAAATCGCATCGCGTCTGAAGGGGCGCAAGGCTGCGATCATCACCGACGAGCACGTCGCGCCGCTTTATCTCGAGACGCTGGTCAAGAGCCTCGAAGGCGCGGGCATTGCACTCGCGCAGCTCGTGCTGCCGGCTGGCGAAAAGACGAAGAGCTTCGAGCACCTGATCACCGTCTGCGACCGGGTGCTGGAAGCGCGCGTCGAGCGGAATGATTGCGTCATCGCCCTTGGCGGCGGCGTCATTGGCGACCTTGCCGGCTTTGCCGCCGGGATCGTGCGCCGGGGCGTGCGTTTCGTGCAGGTGCCGACGTCGCTGCTCTCGCAGGTGGATTCTTCCGTCGGCGGCAAGACCGGGATCAACAGCCGCCATGGCAAGAACCTCATCGGTGTTTTTCACCAGCCGGATCTGGTGCTTGCCGATACGGACGTTCTGAATTCCCTGAGCGCGCGTGAATTCCGCGCCGGCTATGCCGAAGTGGCGAAATATGGCCTCATCGACAAGCCGGATTTTTTCGCCTGGCTTGAAGCGAACTGGAAAGCAGTCTTTGCTGGCGGTGCCGCGCGCATCGAGGCGATTGCCGCGAGCTGCCAGGCCAAATCCGATGTCGTGGTGGCCGACGAACGGGAGAACGGGCCGCGCGCGCTCCTCAATCTCGGCCACACGTTCGGACACGCTCTGGAAGCGGCGACGGCCTATGACAGCGCGCGCCTGGTCCACGGCGAAGGCGTTTCGATCGGCATGGTTCTCGCGCACGAATTTTCCGCGCGCATGAACCTGGCAAGCCCCGACGACGCCAAGCGCGTTGAAAGCCACCTGAAAGAGGTTGGATTGCCGACGCGGATGTCCGACATCCCGGGTTCTCTTCCGCCGGCGGAAAAGCTTCTCGATGCAATGGCGCAGGACAAGAAAGTGAAGAACGGAAAGTTCACCTTCATTCTCACTCACGGCATAGGTCAGTCGTTCATCGCCGATGACGTGCCGGCTTCCGAAGTGTTGAGTTTTCTCAAGGAAAAACACCCGCAATGATGCTCGAAGGCGCGCTGGCATTTCTTTCGGTTTACTGGCCGGAAATCCTTTCCATCGTGGCCTTGGTGCTCATATCAGCTTTCTTTGCTGGCTCGGAGACGGCGCTGACGGCGGTTTCGCGCAGTCGCATGCATACGCTCGAGGCAAACGGAGAGGTGCGCGCCGGTCTTGTGCGCCAGCTGATCGAGCGGCGCGACCGGCTTATCGGCGCCCTGCTGATCGGCAACAACCTCGCAAACATCCTGGCTTCTTCTCTGGCGACCAGCGTGTTTCTCAGTCTTTTCGGCACGTCCGGGGTGGCGATCGCAACGCTTGCGATGACCATCGTCCTCGTCATCTTCGCCGAGGTGCTACCGAAGAGCTGGGCCATTTCGGCGCCGGATCGTTTCGCGCTCACCGCTGCTTTTCCGATAAGGCTTTTCGTCGCGGTCGTGGGTCCGGTTTCGTCTTTTATCAACGGATTCGTTCGCCGGATTCTGGCGGTCTTCGGCATCAATCTTTCACGCGAAACCTCGATGTTGACGGCGCATGAAGAGTTGCGCGGCACCGTCGATCTCCTGCATCGCGAGGGATCGGTGGTGAAGGCGGACCGCGACCGCCTCGGCGGTGTCCTCGATCTCAGCCAGCTCGAAGTTTCCGACGTCATGGTCCACCGGATGGCGATGCGGGCGATCAATGCCGACGACGCGCCGGAGGTGGTGATCCGTACCATACTCGAGAGCCCCTACACCCGCATGCCGCTCTGGCGGGGGGCAATCGACAACATCGTCGGCGTCGTACACGCCAAGGACCTCTTGCGAGCGCTGGCCGAGCCGGACGTCGAGCCGGAGAACCTCGATATCATCAAGATAGCGCAGAAGCCGTGGTTCGTTCCGGACAGCACCAATCTCGAGGATCAGCTGAATGCGTTCCTTCGTCGCAGGCAGCATTTCGCCGTCGTCGTTGACGAATATGGCGAGGTGCAGGGCATCGTGACGCTCGAAGACATTCTCGAGGAGATCGTCGGCGATATTTCCGATGAACACGACATTGATATGCAGGGGGTCCGCCAGGAATCGGACGGGTCGATCGTTGTCGATGGCAGCGTTCCGATCCGCGACCTGAACCGCGCGCTCGATTGGCAATTGCCGGACGAGGAAGCGACGACCATTGCCGGCCTCGTCATCCATGAATCGATGACGATTCCCGAAGAGCGGCAGGCTTTCACTTTCTACGGCAAACGTTTCATCGTGATGCGTCGGGAAAAGAACCGCATCACCAAGTTGCGTATTCGTCCCGCCGGAGAGGACGAGATCAAGCCGGTATGATCCAGCCAGACGCGGGCGATGATCCTCCTTTGTAAAAGGAGGGCAAAAGCCTATATAATGCAGGTGTTCCGCTACCAGCGGGTCACTTCGCCGGGTGCGGCGGGTTCGACGGCGAGGGCATGCAGCCCGGCGTCCAGCTCCGGTTTCAGCAGTTCGGTAATGGCCCGGTGACGGGCGAGCCTGGTCATTCCTGCAAATTTGGCCGAAACGATGCGCACTCGCATGTGCGTTTCGCCCATGCCTGTGATATCCGGCTGGTGGCCGGCATGCAGGTGGCTTTCGTTGATGACGTCAAGGCGTTCAGGGGCGAAAGCCTCGGTCAGTTTTGCTTCGATGCGGGTCTGGAGAGTCACGATTTCGTCCGGTTGGTTGGCAAAAAAGGGGTTCCCACCAAGCCAGCAACAATCGTGTTTGTCAATTCTTGTTGTCGCCTCTTCGGAGGCTCATAATTAGCGCCGCCATGAGACTTGATTCCAAATATTTCGATCGCATCCGCACCCGCCGCAAACGCGAGCAGGAAACCGAACAGGCTCCTCCGACCTGTCAGTGGGACGGCTGTGACAAGAAAGGCGCGCATCGCGCACCCGTCGGACGCAACGCCGAAGGGCAGTTCTTTCTTTTCTGCTTCGAGCACGTCAAGGAATACAACAAGGGCTACAACTATTTTTCCGGTCTCTCCGACGGCGAAATCGCGCGCTATCAGAAAGAAGCGATTACCGGCCATCGTCCGACCTGGACCGTCGGCGTCAACAAGGCCGCCAAGAACAGCCCGCTGCATTCCGACCTCCGTTCGGGTTCCTACCGCGTGCGCGACCCTTTCGGTTTCGTCAACGGCACCAAGGGAAGCGGACCGCGTTTTCCCGAACAGCGCAAGCTGAAAAGCCTGGAAGCCAAGGCTTTCGACACGATGGGCCTTGCCGCCAGCGCGACCTCCTCGGAGATCAAAAGCCGCTATAAGGAGCTGGTCAAGAAGCATCATCCCGACGCTAATGGCGGAGACCGCGGTTCGGAAGACCGTTTCCGGGCTGTCATTCAGGCCTATCAATTGTTGAAGCAGAACGGTTTTTGTTAATTCCTGTCCTTGCTCTCCGCCTTCAATCGGGTATGGTCCAAGTCGGCTGAGGCCGCAGGCAACCGCGGCAGGAATCTGTGCGTTTTGCCAACCCGCCTTCGCCAACCTTCCGGACGCGGCGTTTCTTGTCCGGGACTCAGTTCCAGAATGCTCGCACGCGGTCATTATCCCGCCGAGGTTTCGCTTCAGTCCCGGAGAAGTATCGCCGAGTTCCCACCTGAACGGCGCGGAACAAAGCTGCGGCGTCATGGTCGTGAAATGGCCTGAGATAGTATGGCCGGGTGGAAGCACCCGCCTTGGAGACATGATGAGCAAGATAGACCTTGATATTTCCGAGCTTCCCGATACCACCGTTTCGGTCAGGGAGGTCTTCGGGATCGATTCCGATATTCGCGTTCCGGCCTACAGCAAGGGTGACGCCTACGTTCCCGACCTCGATCCGGACTACCTTTTCGACCGCGAGACGACGCTCGCCATTCTCGCCGGTTTTGCTCACAACCGGCGCGTCATGATCTCCGGCTATCACGGAACGGGTAAATCCTCTCACATCGAACAAGTCGCTACCCGCCTCAACTGGCCCTGCGTGCGTATCAACCTCGATAGCCACGTCAGCCGTATCGATCTCGTCGGCAAGGACGCCATCGTTGTCAAGGACGGACTGCAGGTCACCGAGTTCAAGGATGGTATCCTGCCCTGGGCCTATCAGCACAATGTTGCGCTCGTCTTCGATGAATACGATGCCGGCCGCCCGGACGTGATGTTCGTTATCCAGCGCGTGCTGGAATCGTCCGGCCGCCTGACGCTGCTCGACCAGAGCCGGGTTATCCGTCCGCATCCCGCTTTCCGCTTGTTTGCGACGGCAAACACGATCGGTCTCGGTGATACAACCGGCCTCTATCACGGCACGCAGCAGATCAACCAGGCGCAGATGGACCGCTGGTCGATCGTGACTACGCTGAACTACCTGCCGCACGATCACGAAGTGAACATCGTCGCCTCCAAGGTTAAGAGCTTCGGGAAGGACAAGAACGGCCGCGAGACCGTTTCCAAGATGGTTCGGGTCGCCGATCTGACGCGCGCCTCGTTCATGAACGGCGATCTCTCGACCGTCATGAGCCCGCGTACGGTCATCACCTGGGCCGAGAACGCGGAGATCTTCGGGGATCTCGCCTTTGCCTTCCGCGTGACCTTCCTCAACAAGTGCGACGAACTTGAGCGTCCGCTGGTTGCCGAACACTATCAGCGCGCCTTCGGGGTCGAGCTCAAGGAAAGCGCAGCCAACATCGTGCTGGAGGCCTGAGGCCGGTCGATCATGGCATCTCGTGGTGACAATTCCAAAGCAAGGCCGAGCGGCCCGGTCGACGTCGAGCCCTTGCGGCGTGCGATAACTGGCTGCGTCCGGGCGATTGCGGGCGACGGCGAAGTCGAAGTGACCTTCGCCAACGAGCGCCCCGGCATGACGGCCGAGCGCATTCGTCTGCCGGAGCTTTCCAAGCGGCCGACCGCACACGAACTGGCGGTGACGCGCGGCCTGGGCGATTCCATGGCGCTTCGGCTCGCCTGCCATGATGAGAAAATGCATGCCACAATGGCGCCGCAGGGCGCTGATGCGCGCGCGGTGTTCGACGCCGTCGAGCAGGCACGGGTCGAATCGATCGGAACGCTGCGGATGGAAGGCATGGCGGCCAACCTGCGCTCCATGACCGAGGAGAAATACGCCAAGGCGAA
The DNA here is from genome assembly GCF_056755095.1 of Rhizobium sp. SVR5-9E. NCBI lineage: Bacteria > Pseudomonadati > Pseudomonadota > Alphaproteobacteria > Hyphomicrobiales > Rhizobiaceae > Rhizobium > Rhizobium sp. SVR5-9E. The sequence continues at coordinate 17,093 of NZ_JBNDHS010000019.1, forward strand.
TTTCACCGGCGTCGAGCGGCAGGAAGATGCGCCGGTCGGCGAAGCCGTCGCCATGATGGTGCGTGAGAAGCTGACCGGCCAGAAACCGCCGGCTTCCGCGGGGAAGGTGCTCGATCTGTGGCGCTCCTTCATCGAGGAGAAGGCTGGTTCGGAACTCGACAACCTGTCGAACGTCATCAACGACCAGCAGGCCTTTTCCAAGGTCGTCCGCAACATGCTGTCGGCGATGGAAATGGCCGAGCAATACGGCGAAGACGACAACGAGCCGGATGCCGACGACCAGTCGGATCAGCAAGACCAGCCGAACGGCGACGAGCCGGATCAGGACGAGGTCGATGATGATGCCGGCACCGACGCGGCTCCGGTCGAGGATAGCGAAGTCGCCGACGAGCAGATGGAGGACGGCGAAACCGAAGGCGCCGAGATCTCCGACGATGACATGATGGAGGGCGAGGACGATTCGGAGACGCCCGGCGAGACGCGCCGGCCGAACACGCCCTTTGCCGATTTTAACGAGAAGGTCGATTATCACGTCTTCACCGAAGAATTCGACGAGATCATCACCGCGGAAGAGCTCTGCGACGCTGCCGAACTGGAGCGCCTGCGCGCCTTCCTCGACAAGCAGCTGGCGCACCTGCAAGGCGCCGTTGGCCGCCTGGCCAACCGCCTGCAGCGACGGTTGATGGCGCAGCAGAACCGCTCCTGGGATTTCGATCTGGAGGAGGGCTATCTGGATACGGCCCGCCTGCAGCGCATCATCATCGATCCGATGCAGCCGCTCTCCTTCAAGATGGAGCGGGATACGCAGTTTCGGGATACGGTCGTGACGCTGCTGATCGACAATTCCGGCTCCATGCGCGGACGGCCGATCACGGTGGCGGCGACCTGCGCCGATATTCTTGCCCGCACGCTGGAGCGCTGCGGCGTCAAGGTCGAGATCCTTGGCTTCACGACCAAGGCCTGGAAGGGCGGTCAGGCCCGTGAGACCTGGCTCGCCGGCGGAAAGCCGCAGACACCCGGCCGTCTCAATGACCTGCGCCACATCATCTACAAATCCGCTGATGCGCCGTGGCGCCGCGCGCGCACCAATCTCGGGCTGATGATGCGCGAAGGTCTGCTCAAGGAAAATATCGACGGCGAGGCGCTGATCTGGGCGCACAACCGCCTTCTGGCCCGGCGCGAACAGCGCCGCATTCTGATGATGATCTCGGATGGCGCGCCGGTCGATGATTCCACGCTGTCGGTCAATCCGGGCAATTATCTCGAACGCCACCTGCGAGCCGTCATCGAGCAGATCGAAACTCGTTCGCCGGTCGAACTGCTTGCGATCGGTATCGGCCACGATGTGACGCGCTACTATCGCCGCGCCGTTACGATCGTCGATGCGGATGAGCTCGCGGGCGCGATGACCGAGCAGCTTGCTTCGCTCTTCGAGGACCAGGCATCGCAGCCGCAGGCCGGCCGCCTGCGGCGCGCAAGCTGATTGCCGCAGGGAAACGGCTTGATGATCCGTCTCTCCCGCGTGGCTTTGCTCACCCTCTGTCTCGCGGCGGATGCTTCAGGCGCATTTGCGGTCGATAAGACTGAGATCAGCAGTCGTGCCATCCCGACGTTCAAGATCGGCTCCAGCGAGACGAAGTTTGGACCGTTGGAATTTCTCGGCGGGCTGGAGATGGTATCGGGCAACCGGCTCTTCGGCTCCTGGTCGTCGATCCGTTTCAGACCGGACCAGAAACATTTCGTCGGCGTGCTGGATACCGGTCATTGGCTGACCGGCAGCATCGAGCGCGATCCGCAGGGCAGGCTCTCCGGTCTGTCGGGCGTTGAAATCACGCCCATGAAGAATGGGACCGGGCAGACTTTCGAAGGCAAGGGACACATGGACGCCGAGGGCCTCGCGCTGAGGGGCGACCAGGTTCTGGCTTCCTTCGAGCAGGATCACCGGGTCGAGACCTATCCCGATCCCGGCTTCGAGAACTCGCCGTCACTAGGTTCGATCCCGCTCCTCGTGCCGACAAGATTGTTGCGGCCCGGCCGTGGCTTCGAGACGATGGCGGTGGCACCGGCTGATAGCCCGCTGAAGGGTGCGATCGTCATCATTTCCGAAGAGAGCCGGGATAAGCAGGGCAACGTCTACGGTGCGATCCTCGATGGGCCGCTAAAGGGACGCTTTTCGGTGATCCGTAAGGACGACTTCGATCCGACGGATGGCGCCTTCTTGCCGGACGGCGATCTCCTGCTTCTGGAGCGGCGTTTCAACATCGCCGAAGGCATCGGAATGCGTATCCGGCGTATCGGCGCAGGAGAGATCAAGCCGGGCGCCATGGCCGACGGCGAAGTCTTGCTGACAGCCGATTTCGGCTATCAGATCGACAACATGGAAGGCCTGGACACCTTTCAGGCGCCGGACGGCACCACCCATGTGATCGTCGTTTCCGATGACAACCACTCCATTCTGGAGCGGAACCTCATGCTCGAATTCCGTCTCTCGGAATAAACGCCGTCCGAAAGCAGCCCTACCTGTCAGGTTGCCCGCGCCACTTGCATCGGCCGCAATGTGTTCATGAGAGCGCTGTAGGGCAGCAACATCACAAGGCCCATGATCATCTTCACCGAGAAGTCGCTGATTGCCCAGGAAATCCAGCGAGGCGCCTGAGCGGCAAACGCACCGAGGATCGGGGCCGGCTCCAGCGCGAACGGCTCGTTCGGGCCGAGGAAGACGAAGAATGCGGCAAACGCAAAGGAGAAGAAGATCGCCGTATCAAGGGCCGAACCGATCAGCGAGCCGACGAGCGGCGCGCGCCACCAGGTCTGGCGACGGAGGCGATTGAAGACGGCTATATCGAGCAGCTGGCCTGCGAGATAAGCGGAACCTGAGGCGATTGCAATGCGCGGCACTGCCGTGAAGAAGGACAGCCCGACGCCGACGACGAAGCCTGCGAACACGACCTTTCGTGCGGCCTGAGGGCCGAACTGACGATTTGTTAAATCGGTGATCAGAAAGGCGACCGGGTAGCTGAATGCGCCCCAGGTCAGGATGTCGGCGAGGTTGATGCCGGCAACCTCGGCGTTCAGCGGAAACTGGACGAGGAAGTTGGAGGCGACGACCACCAAAGTCATCAGAGCGATATAAGCGAGCGTGTAGCGGGTCTTCAGCATTTTTTTATCCTGGGTGATGCCACCAGTTGGAGCGATAGCTAGGCAAAGCAAAAGGCTTGTCCGGCGTCAGCCGTGCAAGCCTTTTGAAGCGGTATGAGAGAAAGCGTCGAAGCTTATGCGGCTTCGGCGGTCTTCTTGACGATCTGGCGGCGCAGCAGACGCGCGCGCATCGACAGTTCGTTTTCACTTGCCTTCAGCAGGAAGGAGTCGAGGCCACCGCGATGCTCGACCGAACGAAGAGCAGCAGCCGAAACGCGCAGACGATAACGCTGGCCGAGAGCGTCAGAGATCAGCGTAACCTGGCACAGGTTCGGCAGGAACCGGCGCTTGGTCTTGTTGTTAGCATGGCTGACATTGTTGCCAACGAGGACGGCCTTGCCGGTCAATTCGCACACGCGAGACATTGGACACCTATTCTTGGTTTTCTCGGCCATCGGCTTGCAATCCCCGGCAAAACCGGGTCAGCAATCCAACAGGCCATAATTGGAAAGTTGCGGTTCTATAGTCAGAGCGGCCGCCCGCGTCAAGCCAAACGTTGGCCTTTCCCGCGATTCTGTCAAAAAGCTTGTGTTTGCTTACACACGAGGCAGGAGTATAGACTCTCTATGCGGGGCAAATCCGCCCCAAAGAAGGCTCTCGTCATGGTTCATCTGGGCAAGCGAATTTTCGTATTGTCAATTGCAGCACTGATGTCCGTCCCGGCCACTGCAAGCGAGATCCGCCATCGCACGGAATACAAGGTTGCTCTGGGAATTCTGCCGATTGCGCGTGCCGCTTTCGTTACCCAGATCGAGGACGATCACAGCTACCAGGTTTCCGGGGATATCAGTTCCGCAGGGCTTGCCGATCTCGTGACGAAGATTGCTGCAAAGACCACTGTCACCGGAGTCATCCGCGACGATCGCCTGCAGGCGCAACGCTATTACCTTTACTACAAGAGCGGCAAGCGCGCGCGTACCTACGAAGTCCGTTACAGAAACGGCAATATCGTCTCCACCACGGTCAGGCCGGAACGGCGCCCGCCGAAGAATTGGATCGATGTCAAACCGGGAGACATGCGCTCCGTACTCGACCCCATCTCAGGCTTGATCTTCCCTGGCGACGCGAAGCTTTGCTCGCAGCGGCTGCCGATCTATGACGGTGAGATGCGCATGGACCTCGTGCTTTCGCCGAAGCGATCAGAGGATTTCACGACGAACGGATTCTCGGGCAAGGCAACCGTCTGCGGCGTGCGTTTCGTGCCGAGGTCGGGATACAGGAAGGGCCGCAAGGATATCGACTATCTGAGCAGAAGCGGCGCCATGGAAATCTGGTTTGCAAAGGCGCAGGCCGCAAATGTATATGCTCCGGTCTATGTCCGCATTCCGACGCAATACGGAATGGTGACGATTACCGCTGTGAAATACGGCGTAAGCTGACGGAGCTGGTCTCCGTGAAGGGAGACAGGTGAAGCTTCGGGCGACATTGATCGGATTCACGGCCATTCTGATGTGGTCGTTTCTGGCACTCTTCACCGCTGCGTCCGGCAAGATGCCGCCGTTTCAGCTTTCGACGATCTGCTTTGCAATCGGCAGCATTCCGGGCATGGTGGTGATGATCCTCAACCCATCCCGCATTGCGCTGCTGAAGCAACCTGCAAAGGTCTGGCTCATCGGCATTGCCGGCCTATTCGGCTATCACTTCCTGTATTTCACGGCGCTTCGCAATGCGCCGGCGGTCGAGGCTGGATTGATCGCCTATCTCTGGCCCCTGCTCATCGTCGTCGGCTCTGCACTGCTGCCGGGCGAAAAGCTGCGCTGGTATCATGTGGCGGGCGCGCTTGCCGGGCTCTGCGGCACGTTTCTCATCGTCGGTCGAAACGGGATTGATTTCGATGGCGCCTATGCGGTCGGCTACGGTGCGGCTCTCCTCTGCGCCTTCACCTGGTCCGGCTACTCGCTGCTGACGCGGCGTTTCGATGCGGTTTCGACGGATGTCGTCACCGGCTTCTGCCTCGCGACCTCGATCCTGTCGCTCATCTGTCACCTCGGGCTTGAGACGACGGTCTGGCCGGAAACGGCTACGCAATGGGTCGCGGTCGCCGGTCTCGGGCTTTTCCCCGTCGGGGCTGCCTTCTATGCTTGGGATTTCGGCGTCAAGAACGGCGATATTCAGATTCTCGGTGCGGCAAGCTATGCCGCCCCGCTGCTGTCGACGCTGAACCTTACGCTTTTCGGCTTTGCCGAGCCGAGCTGGCGCATCGCGATCGCTTGTGTCCTGGTGACCGGCGGTGCAGTTCTGGCAGCACAGGAGATGTTTCGCCGCAAGAGTGCCGCAGAACAGCCCGCGGCAGCCGAGTAGCTTGGGGCCTGACCCTAGCCTCCGGGTTTCCAATCCGGCGGAGCCATTTCGAATTTCGAGAATTCGAAGCCGGGCGCTACCGTGCAGCCAACGAGTGTGTAATCGCCAAGCGTTTCAGCCGATTGCCAGCAGTTCGCCGGAATGATCGCCTGCGGCCGTTCGCCGTTGAGGATGTCGATGCCAAGCCTCAAGGTTTCGCTCGTCACGCCGTCTTGCGACCGGTGGAGCGCCAAGGGCGCGCCGGTATAGTAGTGCCAGACCTCCGCCGCATCGTGGACACGATGCCAGTGCGAGCGTTGCCCCGCCTTCAGCAGGTAATAGATTGCCGTGGAGTGGCCGCGGTCTCCGCCATTGTCATCACGAAACGTCTGCACATACCAGCCGCCTTCCGGATGCGGCTGCATCGAAAGCGCCTCGATGATCTGGTCGGGCGACATTCAGAAATGGTCCTTGCGGCTGCGGATTTCCGCGAACACTTCCTCGTTCGTCCGGCCTTCCATCAGGAGGTTGCGGCGGATCGCAGGATCCGCGGCGCGGAGGAACGGGTTGGTTTCCTTCTCCAGCGCAAGCGTCGTCGGGATCGTGAACTTGCCTTCGGCACGCAGCGCTTCGATCTCTGCCGCGCGGCTCTTCAGACGCTCGTTGTCCGGATCGATCGTCAGCGCGAAGCGGGCGTTGGAGAGCGTGTATTCATGGCCGAAATAGATCGCTGTCTCATCCGGCAGGACAGCCAGCTTCTGGAGCGAGTGCCACATGTCCGCGGCGGGGCGCTCAAAGAGGCGGCCGCAGCCAAGTGCAAAGAGGGTGTCGGCGGCAAAAAGGAGCTTATCGTCAACGAAATGGTAGCAGATGTGACCGGCGGTATGGCCTGGGGTTTCGATGACGTTGACCGTATGGTCGCCGAAGAGGAAGCTGTCGCCATCGGCCATGGTCTTGTCCAGGCCTGGAATGGCGACGGCCTCGTTGACCGGGCCGATGATCTCGCAGCCGAACTGCTCCTTCAGTGGCAAATTGCCTTCCACGTGGTCGGTGTGGTGATGGGTGGTGAGGATGTGCGAGATCCTCCATCCACGCCGCTTGGCCGCGGCTGTCACGGCTGCCTCTTCCGGCGCGTCGATCGACGCCGTCAGGCCCGTCTCCGCATCATGCACGAGGACGCCGAAATTGTCGGATCGGCACGGAAAAACTTCTAATTCCAAAGGTTTCATCGTCTAAAGGGCCTCTTTCCCACGGATATGCCCGGAATGTAGAGACTTCGACCTTGAAGTCCAACTGCCCGCTGATAACATTTGTCGCGATGCACATGGATATTGTCGATCTGCGCCAGTTCTACCACTCCGAGCTCGGTCGCTTTGCCGAGCAGTCGATAGCCATGGCGCTGTCGTCGCTTTGGGTACGCCTGCCGCAGGAGCGGCTCGTGGGCATAGGCTATGCCGTTCCGTTTCTTGATCGGTTCTGCGCGGATACGGAGCGCACGTTTGCCTTCATGCCTGCCGGACAAGGCGCCGTGAACTGGCCCATGGGGTCGCTGTCATCGACCGCCCTCATCTTCGATGAGGAATTGCCGCTTCCCGATTCTTCCATTGATCGGGTGCTGATGGTTCATTCGCTGGAATTTGCCGAAAGTCCACGGGAGACGTTGAAGGAACTCTGGCGGGTGCTTGCTCCCGGCGGCCGCCTTGTCATCGTCGTGCCGAACCGGCGCGGCGTCTGGGCGCGGATGGAGCATACGCCCTTCGGCTCCGGCCGCCCGTATTCGCGCGGCCAGCTTACGAACCTGCTGCGCGAGACAAACTTCACTCCTGGGGCCACCGCGGAGGCGCTGTTCTTCCCGCCGTCGAAGCTTCGTGCGGTTCTTAGCCTTCGGCGCGGTTTCGAGCGCGTCGGCCGCGCGCTCTGGCCGGCCTTTTCCGGCGTCATCGTCGTCGAGGCGCAGAAGCGGCTCTATCAGGGCCTGCCGGTCGCTGCCCGCGCGTCACGCCGCGTCTTCGTTCCGGTTCTTGCCCCTCATGGCGTTCCGACGACGCGCAGCCGCTAAGTCTCACTCGACAAAGGCCGCTTTCCGCTTTATTGCCACAGGGCAATTTCCAGCCGGTATTCCGGCATTTTCCAAGGTCGATCCTATGAGCGTTGAGAAGAGCAAGCCCGTTCCGCGTCCCGGTATCCTGGATATCGCAGCCTACGTGCCGGGCAAGGAGCACGCGCCAGGTGTCGCCCGCGTCTACAAGCTCTCGTCCAACGAAACGCCGCTCGGCGCGAGCCCGAAGGCAATCGAGGCCTTCCGTGCGGCTGCCGGCCATCTCGAACGCTATCCGGACGGCCAGGCGATCGCGCTGCGCGAGGCGATCGCCGCCGTCCATGGTCTCAACCCGGCCAACATCATGTGCGGCAACGGCTCGGACGAGCTGCTCGGCCTGCTTTGCCACGTCTATCTCGGCCCCGGCGACGAAGGGATCATCACCGAGCACGGCTTTCTCGTCTACAAGATCCAGATCATGTGCGCGGGTGCGACGCCCATCGTGGTCAAGGAGAAGGATCACACCGTCGATGTCGACGCGATCCTTGCTGCCGTGACGGAGAAGACGAAGATCGTCTTCATCGCCAATCCCGGCAATCCGACCGGTACCTATATCCCGGTCAGCGAAATCCGCCGGCTGCAGGCCGGGCTGCCGAAGCATGTCGTTCTGGTGCTCGATTCTGCCTATGCCGAATATGTCCGCCGCAACGACTATGAAGCCGGCATCGAGATCGTGTCATCCAATGCGAACGTCGTCATGACCCGCACCTTCTCGAAGGTCTATGGTCTTGCCGCGCTCCGTGTCGGCTGGATGTACGCTCCGGCCGACATCATCGACGCAGTCAATCGCGTCCGTGGCCCGTTCAACATGAACGCCCCGGCCATTGCCGCCGGCGCTGCAGCTATCCGCGATCAGGCATTCGTCCAGGAAGCGGTCTCGTTCAACCAGATGTGGATCGAGAAGCTTACGTCGGCGCTCGAAACGATCGGTCTCAAGGTCACGCCGTCGGTTACCAACTTCGTTCTCATCCATTTCCCGGATGTCGACGGCAAGCGCGCTGCTGACGCTGACGATTTCCTGACGAGCCGTGGCTATATCCTGCGTGCGGTGCATAGCTACGGCTTCCCCAATTCGCTGCGCATGAGCGTCGGTCCCGAAGAGGCTAATCGCGGCGTCATCGAAGCGCTCGGCGAATTCATGGGGCGCTCGGCATGACGGTGCAGTTCGATCGCATCGCGCTGGTCGGCATCGGCCTTATCGGCTCCTCGCTTGCCCATGACATCAAGCGGCTGGGTATTGCCAATGAAGTGGTGATTGCCACGCGCAGCGCTGAAACGTTGAAGCGCGCCGAGGAACTGCAGCTCGGCACTCGCTATACGACGTCGGCGGCGGAAGCTGCCACGGATGCCGATCTCGTCATCGTCTCCGTGCCGGTCGGCGCGTCCGGGAGTGTTGCCAAGGAAATCGCAGGAAGCCTCAAGCCGGGCGCGATCGTCACCGACGTGGGATCCACCAAGGCGTCGGTTATCGCGCAGATGCAGCCGCATATGCCGCCGCACGTGCACTTCATTCCTGGTCATCCGCTGGCCGGTACGGAGAAATCCGGTCCTGATGCCGGCTTCCCCGGCCTTTTCGAAGGCCGCTGGTGCATCTTTACGCCGATCGCCGACACGGATGAAGCTGCGGTGAAAAAGCTCCGCACATTCTGGGAAAGCCTTGGTTCCAAGGTTGATGAGATGGATGCCGAGCATCACGACAAGGTGCTGGCCATCGTCTCGCACCTTCCACACATCATCGCCTACAATATTGTTGGTACGGCCGACGATCTGGAAACCGTGACGGAATCGGAAGTCATCAAATATTCCGCGTCGGGCTTCCGCGATTTCACACGCCTTGCCGCCTCCGACCCGACGATGTGGCGTGACGTCTGCCTGCACAACAAGGATGCTATCCTCGAAATGCTGTCGCGTTTTTCCGAGGACCTTGCCTACCTGCAGCGGGCGATCCGGTGGGGCGAGGGCGACAAGCTTTTCGAACTCTTCAGCCGCACGCGCGCCGTTCGCCGTTCGATCATCCAGGCCGGACAGGATGTGGATACGCCGGACTTCGGCCGCCCGCACCTGCAAGAGCAGAAGAAGAGCTGAGCCTCAGATCGGCGGAATAGCGCCGAGCGGGATGAAACCGCCGACCGTGGCTAGGCCATGTTTGACGACGAGATCGACTGAAACCCTGTCCCCGCCGATTGCGAGCGCCTTCAGAAGCTTGGCAGCTGTATCGACAGTATCGGCGACCTCCGGGAAGGCCTTCTTCATGCTGTCACGCCAGGGTCCCAGTTTCTCGATTTCGAGCTTGAACTTGCCAGACAGAAAGCCTTTTTCGTCGAAGGAGAACGGGCCGGTCAACGTCATCACTCGGCCGTTGCCGATGTCGGCCACGACCTTGCGCAGCTCTCCGCTCGCCCCGTAAAGCCCTTGCTGGTCACTGCCGTCGATCATGCCCGCCTTGCCCGCGAGTGTGAGATCGGCGCTCGCGGAAAACTGCGGGAAGACCTGCGGCCAGTCCTTGATGACCGCATTTGCATCCTGAAAGGAAATCGCGCCATCGAGATCGCCGGCATTCTGGCGCAGATGCACTTCGGTGCGAGCGGCATCGACATCGATCGTCTGCCCTGTCTGGGAGGAGACGGCGGTCGCCTTCAGGCCTTCGATGACCGTCGAGCTGCGGTCGACGCCTTGCAGCTTCGTCACGAGACTGGATTGTAAGTTTGCCCACTGTGCGGAGATCGAAAGGCCGTTGGCCGTGCGGATTTCGGCCGGTGAATCGAGCTCCCAAACGATGTGGCCCGGGGCGTAAACCTGTGCTGCGGAGCGAAGCTCGCCAAAGGAGGCGGAGACACCGTTCATCTTGTCATCCACATCGACTTTCGAGCAAAAGAGGCCGATGCGGAACGGATAGCCGCGAAAATCGATATCGTCACATTCGCCGCTGACCCCGGCTGTCGTGCGCGGCGCGATTGCTCTCAGCACCGTCTCCTTGAGCTGACCAGCCGCATAGAACCAGCCAGCGGTATAGATCGCGATGAAGAGAACGATGCCCAAGCCGAGCAACCAGAATTTTCTGCCGCTGCCGGATTGGCTTGACGCTGCCATGATGCTTCTCCAATGGTGAATCGCGAATGAGGGAGTTTCGGTCTGGCCTGCGATATGGACGAATTTTGGGTGTTTGGCTACGGATCCTTGATGTGGAATCCAGGCTTTGAGTTTCTTGAGCGGTCTCAGGCTCTTGTTTACGGCTACCGGCGTTCCCTATGCGTCCATTCCTGGGTCCATCGCGGCACGCAAGAAAATCCGGGGCTTGTGCTCGGCCTCGATCGCGGCGGCTCCTGCCGGGGCATGGCGTTTCGCGTGGATCCCGAGAAGTGGGACGAGGTGATCGACTATTTGCGTGCCCGTGAGCTCGTGACCAATGTCTACCTGGAGCGCCGTGTGCAGCTAGTGCTTCCCGGCCGCCGTACGATCAAGGCCATCGCCTACATCGTCGATCGCGATCATCTGCAATATGCCGGCGCGCTCGAGGCCCTCGCCGCTGCGCGTGTGGTAAGCGAGGCCAGAGGGCAGTCAGGGCCGAACGACGCTTATGTCTTCAATACGCTTGCCCACCTGAAGGAGATGGGTATTCGCGACCACTGGTTGGAAGAGGTCGCAGGCGAGGTCAAGCGGCTGCACGCGGCCTAAGCCGAGGCTGCCTTCGCGCTGCGCAATTGCGCCAAGCGTTCGACGGCTGTCGGCGGCAGCGGCAGGTGTGGATTGCGCTCCACCGTATCGATCAGGAGCTCGTCGCTCGCCTTCTCGGTCACGCTGATCAGATGCTCGAAAAACGCATCCGGGTCCATGCCCGGCTGAATGGCAGGCAGAATGCGAACCTTGAAGTGGCCGGGACGGCGGATGGCGCTCCGGCGCGGCCAGAACAGGCCGGGATGCATGGCGACCGGCACGACGGGGATGCCGAGGTCCCGATACATGCGGGCAATTCCGTACTTGTAGATCGGCTCGGCGCCCGGCGGACGGCGCGTTCCTTCCGGATAGATGATCAGCTGGCGGCCTGTCGCCAGTTCCTCCTTGGTGCGCTTCAGCACTTCCACCATGACCTTGCCGCGTGCGCCGCGATCAACCGGGATCATGCGTTGCTTCTTGGCGTACCAGCCGAAAAGCGGGATCCACATCAGTTCGCGCTTGAGGATGTAAACCGGGTCTCTCAGCCACGGCAGCAGGGCGTACGTGTCCCAGAAGGACTGGTGTTTCGGGGCCAGAATAAAGCTGCCGTCCGGCAGGTTTTCCATGCCCTCGATTTCGAAGGTCGTCCCGACGATCTTTTCCATCAGCCAGTGGTTCGAGAGCGCCCAGTTCTTCGGGATGGCATAGGCCGTTTTGCGCGGAACGATGAAATAATACGGCGAAAGCACGATCATCCGGAGGATGAGATTGGAGTAGAAGATCGTGTTGAAGAGAACGGAACGCAGGGCGATCATGAAATTTTCCAAAGCCAGTATCGGCGCCAGAGGCTGCTGGCACTGCCTACACGATAATGGCCGTCATAAAAAGCGTCCGATGAAAATCAGTTCTGGGCGGTATTACCAGCGGAGCGAAGGCCGGCATGGCGTCCAAAGCCGGTCATGTTGCGCGCAGCTGCCAGAAGCACCTTGACGTATTCGGCAAGCATGACACGAAGTGCATTCGGATCGGTGAACCAGGCGCGGGTCTTCAGGTCGGAGTTGACGACCGGGTAGGGGATGAATTGCGTTTCAGCATCGACATAGGCAAGTTCGGCCAGGCTGCGCGGCATGTGGTAGTTGTTGGTGACGACCAGAACGCTCTTGTAACCTTTGGCATGGATCCAGTTCGAGGCTTCCTGCGCGTTGCCGATCGTGTCGATTGCGTCGTAACCGATGTCGACGCAGCAATTGAAAAGCTCGGCCGAAGCGGATGTGGTCTTGCGAATCTGTCCCGGTGTTGTGGATGGATGAACGCCCGATATGAGCAGGCGCTTGCCTGCACCTTTCTCGAGCAGCGCGACGGCTTGATCGATGCGTTGATAGCCCCCTGTCAGAACGACGATGGCATCGGCTTTCGGTTCCGCCGGAGGCTTCAAGGTTGTCACGGAGTCGGCAAATCGCAGAAAACCGACGAAGAGAAGCGCAGTTGCGAGCACGCAGGTGAACCCGCCCCACCTCAACATCCGGCGGATGGGACCACGACGCGGGGCCTCGACACGGTAGCTCGCAAGCGCCGGGTCAGGACGAATCGGATTGCGTCTAGTTTGGCCCATGGTCATGAGTCGTGATATACGCAGATTGCGGCAGGTAACAGACACTTTCGTGCAAAAAAGGCGAAGTCGTTCAATTCGCGATGCCATCAGTTCGCGTCGGGTCGGAACGTAGCGTATCGATTTCATAGATCGTGCGCATAACAGTGAGCCGCGCTGTAAGTGTCGTCAGCAATGCAATGACGATCATCGTCGCGAAAATACCGAGATAGCCGAGGGCTCCGACCGAGAAGGTGCCGAAGAGGGCGGTTGCCTGGTCGGTTTGCGGCGTTGCGATCGTGCGGCTTTGCAGGAAGCCCGCGGCAAAGAAGAAGAGCGCCGCCAAGGCGCTGCCGATTGCCGAGCCTTTGAGGCTGATTTTCAGGAAATGCTTCTGAAATTCGGTGGCGACGAAAGAACTTTCGGCACCCACGAAATGCAGGACCTCGACGATATGCCGGTTGCCGGAGAGCGCCCCGCGCGTCGCAAAAACCACCGTCAGCACCATCGCGGTGAAGACAAGGAGCAGGATTCCGGTGCCGATCATGACCGTTGTATGGGCCATTGATACGAGACGATCGACCCATGTGCGGTGATCGTCGAGTGAGGCCTGGGGAATGCTCTCCTTCAAGAGCGAGCGCATTGCCTCGAAGTCTGGCGGGTTCGCCTCGTCGATCGTGATGATCACGAGACGGGGGACGGGAAGCTCCTTGATATCAAGGCCGCTGCCGAGCCATGGCTCCAAGAGGCGGGCCGTTGCGGCCTCGTCGACGATCTGGCTGCCCTTTGTGCCGACGAAGGTCATGGCGATGTCGCGCGCCTGCGTCAGCGCTTTTTCCATGTCCAGACCGTCATCCGGTTTGATCTGGATGGTGATCTCCCGGGAAATCTGGCTCTCCCAGCTGGCCGCCGTCGAGCGGACCATGCTGACGCCGCCAAGCGTCAGGCAGGCGAGGAAGGCCATGATGCTGATGACCACCGTCAAGGCGTTGCCCTGAATGTTGGAGGGCGGTAGGATCGGCCCCGTTGGCCGCACGCGCATCTCCGCCCGCTTCTGCTGGGCTCGGGCGGCGCCTTGCGCGCGGTCGGTCGATACGGGCTCAGTCATAGACGTCAAGATGCCCTTCCGAAAGGATCATGCGGCGGGCCTCCACCTGATCCATCAATGTGAGATCGTGCGTCGCGATGACGACGGCCGTTCCAAGACGGTTGAGTTCGAGAAAGAGGTTCAACAGGCGGCGCGCCATCGGCGGATCGACGTTGCCGGTGGGCTCGTCGGCCAGCAGAACCTCCGGCCGATCGATCAGCGCGCGGGCGATCGCGGCGCGCTGCTTTTCACCGCCGGAAAGCACGGGGGGAAGCACGTTAATGCGTTCGCCAAGCCCGACCCATTTCAATAGCTCCAGCACATCGGTTTTGTAGGAGCTCTCGTCTTTCCCTCGCACACGGAGCGGCAAGGCCACGTTCTCATAGGTCGTCAGATGATCGAGCAGGCGGAAATCCTGGAAGACGATGCCGACACGGCGGCGAAGCAGCGGCAGCTCCGGTCGCGGGATGTCGGAGATATCCCGTCCGAACATGCGGATCAGGCCACGCGTTGGCTGCAACGACATGAAAAGCAAGCGCAGAAGCGTCGTCTTTCCGGCACCTGAGGGACCGGTCAGAAACTGGAAAGACTTCTTCGGAATGTCGAAGGTCAGGTCCCGGAGAATCTCCGGGCCCATGCCATAGCGCAATCCGACATTTTCAAAGTGAATCAACAGGCAGCCCAGTCTTTCACGGTTTCACCCCATCGACTTGTTAACCAACGCCGTTAACAACCGGTAAATTTCGCCAGAAAGACGCCCCTCTTAAGGCCGGTTAGCGAAGGATTAACTATTAAAATTTACGACTGGGCAGGATTCGTTTCAATGCCCGGTTTTCGGCCGTGCACTGAAACCATGTGCAGATGGGAAAGGCCGTCAACATGGAAGCATCATCCTTCGGGCGTCATGCGCCGGGTTATGCCTACGATTTCCTGCCGCCGGAGCCTGCCGCGCGTCGGGTTCGCCCCCACCGCCCGGCCGATGTGGCCGACGCCGAATTCATCGTCATCGGCAAGCGGGGCCAGAGCTTCAACGCCAGAAGTTTCAACGACGCTCGCGAGCGCGCTGCTCCTGGCAAGTCATCCGCGCCGCCCGCGGCGGTTTCGAAGGCTGCCGTGTTCCTCAAGCGTGCCGAAGAATGGTTGCAGCAGGCTTCATTCAAAAGCTTCACAGCCCTTGTCTTCATGCTCTTCGTCCTCGTCTTCGGCCTGGCCGGCGGTTTTTCCGGCCTGTCACCGAATGACGCCGCCGCGTCAGCCTCGCCGCTGCACTTCACGCATGTCACGATGACGCCGCGTGATGCCAACGGCATGCGAATTCTGGTGATCAACGGCATTATCGAGAACGAGAGCGGTACGACGCAGTCCATTCGCCCGATCCGCGCCGATCTGATGACCGATGACCGGCTGGCGGCCAGCATCGTCATCAATCCGCCGACAGACGTGATCTATGGCGGCGAGAGCCGCGGCTTCTCGGCGCGCGTTCAGCACTCGGGCGGAAAAATGCCGGAAGTCCGCCTTTCGTTCATGCCCTAGGGTGTTTCCGCGCTGCTAATGTGCTAACGGCTACCCTTCGTTTACATGGAGAAGCCGTATGCCTGTCGTGCGCGGAAAAAATATCGAGCCTCTTTTCACCGCCGAGCAGATTGCCGAGCGCAATCACGAGATGGCAAGACGGATTGCCGCAGGTCCGACGAAGGACCTGCTCGTCATCGCCGTGTTGAAGGGCTCGTTCATTTTCGCCGCCGACCTGATCCGCGCACTGCACGACAGCGGGCTCGCGCCCGAAGTCGAGTTCATTACGCTTTCGAGCTACGGAACAGGAACCGTTTCGCAGGGTGTGCGCATCGTCAAGGATATCGACAGCGACGTTAAGGATCGCGACGTGCTGCTGATCGACGACATCCTCGAATCCGGCCGTACCCTGCTTTTCGCCAAGGAACTGCTTTACGCGCGCGGCGCGCGGCACGTCAGGATCGCCGTGCTGCTCGACAAGAGCGTCAAGCGCAAGGAAAAGCTCGAGGCGGATTACGTCGGCTTCGAATGCCCCGACTATTTCGTCGTCGGCTACGGCATGGATGTCGCCTATGCCTTTCGCGAACTGCCGTTCGTTGGCGTGGTTACCGGCGACGCCTGATCTCATGGCTTCAAGACGGGTTGTTAACCATCCCGTCCATCGCTTGCTTCCGTTTACCGATCGAAAAGGACCGCCGTGCAATTTCCGCTTCGGGGCATGAAGACGGAGCGATGCACATCATGGCAAAAATTCTGATCACGGAAGACGAGGACTCGCTTCGCTCTTTCGTAGCCCGGGCCTTGCGCCTTGACGGTCATGAGACCGACGAAGCAGCCGATGGCGCCGAGGGGCTGGAGAAGCTGAAGGACGGGGTCTATGACCTGCTGCTTTCGGATATCCGAATGCCGGTGATGGACGGCATCGAGCTTGCGCATCAGGCGAAATCCGCCTTTCCGGCGCTCAAAATCCTGCTGATGACCGGCTATGCCGAGCAGCGCGAACGCGCTGATGATCTTGCGGAAAAGATCGTCGATGTCGTGTCGAAGCCTTTTGCGCTGCCGGATATCCGCAAGGCGGTTGCACGCGCTCTGGCTGCCTGATCCTGGGGCAGCCTCACTTCTCGTCCGGGATGAACTTACCTTCGTAGCGCACCCGGAAATTCCGTCTATGAAAGTCCTGCTCGAAGCAGACAAAGACCAGTTCGATATCGTTGTCACTGTCACGTTTTCCGAGAAGACTTAGCGTGATGACGGAGACGCCGCTGTAGCCGCGCGTCAGCCGGAAAGCCGCATTGCGGATGTCCGTCGCTTCCGGATCCTTGCGATCGTCGCGGCGTTCGTAGATGACCCAGAAGCGGGCGGCATCCCATGTCTTCCTGAGGACCTCGCTGATCTCGGCCTTGAACTCCTCGGCATGCATCGCCGGTCCCCAGGACAGCGCCGTCTCGCCGGTATCGCTGACGACATTGAGATAGCCGTCATATCGAGAGGCGCCGGAGAGCGCCTGTTCGATCATCTCAAACGCGGTGTTTTCGCTAATTACAGTCTTGAAGAGAATGGCCATCGAATCGTTATCGTCCGTCAATTCCGCGGACGACATTACGAAGCTCTTCGCTGAACGGAAACGGCTTATCTTGTCCGGTCACTGAATATCCAGCAGCCGCTCGAGGTAACGCCGCTCCATCTCCTGCGGTGGGTTGTTCCCCAGCTTTTCGCGGATGGCATCGAGGATCTCGCGGGCGCGCTGGACGTCGATCTCGTCAGGAACCTTGACGTCATTGCCGAAGTCCGGACCGTTGGCGCGGCGCGGGCGGCCCAGCGGATCGCGGCCGTTCTGGTTGCCCTGTCCGACCTGCCCTTGCGGTCCCTGGCCCTGCTGGCCTTGCTGCGCCTGCATCATCTGGTTCATCATGTCGCGGGCGCCCTGGCGGAGCGCTTCGAGCGCGCGGCCTTGGCCCTGCACGGCCGTGTCACCGCGGCCTTGGCCGAGTTCGCGGCCGGCTCCCTCCATTTCGCGCTGCGCCTGACCGAAGCCCGGTCCGGGCTTCATGCCCATCTCGCCGAGGCCCTTCTGCAGTTCCCCAAGCTGCTTGCCGAGTGCATCCTGCTGGGCGCGCAATTGCTTCAGCGCTTCGCGAAGCTGCTCTTCGGTCATCTGGTCCGAGGGCTGATCGCCCTGCTGGCCGTTCTGGCCCTGCTGTTGGTCCTGCGGCTGGCCCTCCTGGCCCGGCATCATTTCGTCCAGCAGCGGATCGTTCATGCCCATGTTCGGGTCGCCCCGCTGCATCCGGTCCTTCAATTGCTGGTCAAGCTTGAACGTCTGCTCCATCAGTTGCTGCTGGTCGCGGAGGATCTGGCCGAGCTTGTCCATCTGTTGGCGCATCTGGCTATTGTCGCCCTGCTGGCCTTGCTGGGGCCTGCCGGCCTGCAGGT
Source organism: Rhizobium sp. SVR5-9E (assembly GCF_056755095.1). Taxonomy (NCBI): domain Bacteria; kingdom Pseudomonadati; phylum Pseudomonadota; class Alphaproteobacteria; order Hyphomicrobiales; family Rhizobiaceae; genus Rhizobium; species Rhizobium sp. SVR5-9E. The sequence continues at coordinate 34,943 of NZ_JBNDHS010000019.1, forward strand.
TGTTCATCATCCGCTGCAGTTCGGACAGCAGTTGCTGAGCGGCGTCGCGGTTTCCGGAGCGCGCCAGATTCTCGATCTGGTCCATCATGCGCTCCAGATCCTGCTGGCGGATGAAGTTCTGCGCGTTCTGGTTCGGCTGCATCGGCGCATTCTGCATGCGCTGGGCCAGTTCCTTCATATACTCGTTCATCGCCTTGCGGAGCTCATCCATGAGCTTCTTGATCTCCGCGTCCGGCGCATTGCGCTGCAGCGCATCGGCGAGGTTCTGCTGGGCATTGCGCAAGTTGCGCTCGGCAAGCGAAAGGTCACCGTCCTCCATACCGAGGGCGATATCCCAGAGGTAATCCGCCGTATCCTTGAGCTGCTCTTCGTTGCGGGCAAGCTTCATGCGGATGCGGGCAGATTCCAGCAATAGGTAGTTGGTCAGTTTGGGAATAGTCTCCTCAGGCCGAATCGTCAGCGCCTCGTTGAGCGCGATTGCCTCCGGCATCTTGCGGGTGTCAAGGGCAAAGACCTGACGCTCCTCCGCAACCGCGGCGGCCAGTGGCTCAAAGAACGGACGCGACGGCAGCGTCATTTCATGCGGCGGGCTTCGGCCGGTCTGGCCCGCTGCGTCCTTCGCAACAAGCGTCACGCGCACCCGCTTGCCGGCAAGCGGGTGTTCCGTCAGGTTCTTGCTGGTGACGGCCTTGGCGTCCCGCGCGTTGCGGCGCGGAATGTCCAGCCGGAAATCGGGCAACGGATAAAGCGCCTTTGCCTCCGGGTCGGATTCGACCGGCACGATTTCAGCACGCGCCTCCTGCACCCCGTAATCGTCCTTAACCCTAAAGCCGATCTCCAGTGCGCCATTGACGCTGCGTTTGGGCAATCCATCGAAAGCAATCTCGGGTGCCTTGTCTGGAATGACCTTGAAGGTCCAGGTGCGGCCGTTGACGAGCAGCGCGCCGTTCTCCTCAAGTTTCATCACATGCGTCTGTGCAGCAAGCACCGGAGTGGCAGGCGTGCCGGCAGCCGGCGGCTGGCCCTGCGGTGCGGCGGGCTGTTGCTTTGTGTCCGCAGAAATTTCCTGTGCCTCGCCGGACGCCTTCTTGAAGAGAACCTTCTCGGCCACCTGCCCGCCGCTGACACGAACCGTCAGGTTCGAGGACTGCGGAACGTTGATAGCGCCCTGCTCGGAGCCGGTTGCCGTCAGATAGACCGGCGCGCGGCCGGTATAGGATGGCGGCGTGACCCATGCGTCGATGCGGACCGCCGGGTTGCTTGCCGCGGGCGTGGCCGGCGGCTGCAAGGCGTCGGTGATCGAGCCGCCACCGGTTGAAAGCGAGTAACCGAAGGCGGTAACGACAAGAAGAGCCGGGATGGCGCGGAGCGCGAAACGGTCGTGTGCTGCGATGTCCGGACGGGGAAGGCCTGCATCAAGGGCCGCGATCTTCTCCGCCATGCGCGTCTGGTGTTCGCGCCAGAGTGCCTGTGCGACCGGCGTATCGAAAGCCGGCCGGTCCTCCTGCACCGTCACCGGCTGGTGCGGCAGGCCATTGCGCTCCTCCAGCAGACGGTCGGCGGCGGCAATATTCGGCCAGCGAAGCTTGCGAAACGGAGCGAGCGAAACAAGCAGGGCAATACCGAAGGCAATCAGCAGGCCGACACGCGCGAAATCAGGTATGAAACGGAAAATGCCGAACCAGGAAGCCGCAAGATAGAGGGCAAGCACCGAAAGAACGCCGACCAGGGACGGCAGGATCTGCTCGGAAACGAGCACCAGGCGCGCAAAGAACCGCTTTACCGCCACAAGCCTCGCAAGAGAGGGCCGAAGGGCAAATGCACCTTGTCTTTGCCTGCGGGGGCTCTTCGTCAATCCGGTCTCCGCCGTTTGGTGTTAGAGTAACAGATGGCGCTTCCGGCGATTGCTGGGCAATACGCTCGCATCACAAAAAGATAACACTCTTTGTGGCGAAGACGAGGGCGAACGGCCAGCAAAGCCGGTTTTTCATGTCTATTCGAGAAAAAGTGATGGGTTTCTCAGCCGAGCCAGGCGGGCACGGAGTCGAGACCTATCAGTTCCTCATAGGTTCCGCGAGGACGAACCACGTGGAAATCGGCCCCCTTGACCAGAACTTCCGGTATCAGCAGGCGGCTGTTGTAAGTGCCGGCTTGCACTGCGCCATAAGCACCCGCGGAACTGACGGCGAAAAGATCGCCCGGCTTCGGCATCGCCATTTCACGATCGAGTGCCAGATAGTCACCGGTCTCGCAAACCGGACCGACGATATCCGCCTTGATCCGCGGCGCGTTGGCCGCCGAGATCACGACCGGGCGGATTTCGTGATAGGCGTCATAAAGCGTTGGGCGGATGAGGTCGTTCATCGCGCCGTCCACGATAACGAAGGTCTTTTCGCCGCCGTCCTTCACATAGATGACTTCGGTGACGAGAATGCCGGCATTGCCGACGATGAGGCGGCCCGGTTCGGTGACGATCCTGCAGTTAAGCCCGCGAAGCTGGTTCTTGACGACCGCGGCATAGGCCTCCGGAGGCGGCGGCGGATTGTTGTCGTCCTTGTAGGGGATACCAAGGCCACCGCCGACGTCGACGTGGTGGATATCGTGACCGTCGGCGCGAAGCGTGCCCACGAGCTCGCGCAGCAGCTTGAAGGCGTCTTCGAACGGCTGCAGTTCGGTGATCTGGCTGCCGATATGCATGTCGATGCCCGTGACTTCGATGCCGGGCATTTTCGCCGCCTGAGCATAGACGGCGCGAGCACGCTCCCAGGAAATGCCGAACTTGTTTTCCTTCTTGCCGGTCGAGATCTTCGCATGCGTCCTAGCATCCACGTCCGGGTTGATACGGAAGGAAACCGGGGCCTTCTTGCCCGCCTTGATGGCGCGCTGGTTCAGGATCTCCAGCTCCGGTTCTGATTCGACGTTGAAGCAATAGATTCCAGCTTCGAGCGCAAAATCCATCTCGCGCGGCGTCTTGCCGACGCCGGAAAACATGATGCGGCTTGCCGGAATGCCGGCCGCGAGCGCGCGGCGCAGTTCACCTTCGGAAACGACATCGATGCCGGCGCCGAGCTTGCCCAGCGTCTTCAACACCGCCTGGTTCGAATTCGCCTTCATGGCATAGCAGACCATGGCGTCGATATCGCTGAAGGCTTCGGTGAAGACCCGGTAGTGGCGTTCGAGCGTTGCGGTCGAATAACAATAGAAAGGCGTGCCGACGGCCTTGGCGATTTCCGGAACGGGGACGTTCTCGGCGTAAAGGATGCCGTCGCGGTATTCAAAGTGGTTCACGGGAGTATGCCTTAGAGCAGGGGATCGAGGAGGAACGGCCTGTCGACGGTGCCCGGCTGTTTTGTCGGCTTCGACACGTCGCCTTCCTTCGTGGCCATCGCGCTCGGCGGATCGAGATCGCCTTTGCGTCCGCATCCGGCAACGGCAAGGCCGACGACGGCAAAAACAACCGTCAGGCGGATGAGGTACGGCAAGCTGATCTGCATAGGGGCCTCGTATCGAAGGGCAGAAGGTTGGACATCTTCATAGCGAAGTTTCTCAGCCTTGTGCACCCTGATTGTTTTGTCAGTTGCGGCCGCGCCAGTAGGCGATCTGCTTTCTGACTTCGGAGGGTGCGGTGCCGCCGAAGCTCTTGCGGCTTGCGACCGATGCCTCGACCGTCAACACGTCATAGACCTTGTCTGTGATACCAGGGTTGATCGCCTGCAGATCGGCAAGGGGCAGTTCGGCGAGGTCGCAGCCCTTGCTTTCGGCAAGGGCGACGGCGCGGCCAGTCACATGATGGGCATCCCGGAACGGAAGGCCTGCCTCGCGCACTAGCCAGTCGGCAAGGTCGGTGGCGGTAGAATAGCCGGAGCCGGCAGCCGCCTTCATCCGGGTGGTGTTGATCGTCATGTCGCGCACCATGCCGGTCATGGCTGCGATTGCCAGCTCCAGGCTCTCGGCGGCGTCGAAAACCTGTTCCTTGTCTTCCTGCATATCCTTGGAATAGGCGAGCGGCAGGCCCTTCATGATCGTCAGCAGCGCGACCAGCGAACCGTTGATGCGGCCGGTCTTGGCGCGCACGAGCTCGGCCGCGTCGGGGTTCTTTTTCTGCGGCATGATCGAGGAGCCGGTGGAGAAGGCATCCGACAGGCGCACGAAGCCGAACTGCGGCGTCGACCAGATAACAATCTCTTCGGCGAGCCGTGACAGATGCATACCACAGATTGCGGCGATCGACAGGAACTCGATGGCGAAGTCGCGATCGGAGACCGTGTCGATCGAATTGCGGGTCGGCTCCCGGAAACCGAGCGCCTTTGCCGTCATGTGGCGGTCGATAGGGTATCCAGTGCCGGCAAGTGCCGCAGCCCCGATCGGGCTTTCGTCGAGATGTTCGATGGCGTGACGCACACGCGAACGGTCGCGGCCGAACATTTCCACATAGGCCATGCAGTGATGGCCGAAGGTGACGGGCTGTGCCGTCTGCAGATGAGTGAAGCCCGGCATGACGCTTTCGACGTGCTCTTCGGCTCGGTCGAGGAAGGCCGCGATGAGGTTCGTCAGCATCGCCTCGGTTTTCTGCAGTTCTTCCTTCACCCAGAGGCGGAAGTCGAGCGCCACCTGGTCGTTGCGTGAGCGGGCGGTGTGCAGGCGTCCGGCGGCGGGACCGATCAGCGTCGCAAGCCGGGCCTCGACATTCATATGAATGTCTTCGAGCTGGCGGGAGAACTCGAAATTGCCGCTCTCGATTTCTGACAGGATCGTGTTTAGCCCGTGAACGATCTTGTCCTTATCCTCTGCGGAAATGATGCCCTGATGGGCAAGCATCGTCGCGTGGGCGATCGATCCACGGATATCCTGGGCAAACAGCTTCTTGTCGAAACCGATCGATGCATTTATCTCCTCCATGATGGCGTCGGGACCGGAAGCGAAACGCCCGCCCCACATCTGGTTGGAGGATTTGGTGTCCGTGGTGTCGGCCATGAAGCTGCCTGCCTTGAAGAATGCATGCTCTGGGGAATGAAATGACGACAAGAAAGCCGTTCGGACTGCCATCTCTGAAGTTGATCGGGATAGCCGCCGTCGCGGGCATCATTGCCGGTGCGGCAGCGGTTTACATTAAGGAGACCGGGTATGGCAATGGCGGCGCGCAAACGGCATCGGGCGAATGTAGTGCCGCCAAGCATCTCGCGGGGAAGATAGGGCCGCTCGCCAGGGGCGAGGTTGCGGCGATGGTTGCCGTCGATGAACCGCGCAAACTTACATCGGTTGCCTTCAACGGCCCGGACGGCAAGCCGCTGACGCTTGAGAATTTCGCAGGCAAAACCGTGCTTCTCAATCTCTGGGCGACGTGGTGCGTGCCCTGCCGCGAGGAAATGCCGGCGCTGAACGCGCTGGCGAAGGAGATGGGCAACGAGAAATTCCAGGTCGTTGCAGTCAATATCGATACCGGCGATGACGAAAAGCCGAAGGCCTTCCTGAGCGAAACCGGCGTCGATTCCCTTCAGCTCTACCGCGACAATACCATCGGTGTCTTCAACAGCCTGAAGAAGGAAGGGCTTGCCTTCGGCCTGCCCGTCACTTTGCTGATCGACGACAAGGGCTGCCTGGTTTCGGCGATGAACGGCCCTGCCGCCTGGGATAGCGGCGATGCCAAGGCACTGATCAAGGGTGCGGTGGGGACGTGAGCGTCGATAACCTAGGATCTTGCCTCAAAGAGATCGCGCGGCCATCGATGTTGGCGGCACATTGCCGACCTGGCCGTGCGGCGCTACATTACGAACGAGCCTAAGTTGCGTGCTTAACGCATAAGTCGAGCCCGCGACCAAATTGACGCCGAAGGAGACGGCGTCTCTCAAGCTTTTGAAGCTTTAACTCGCTTCGCTCAGGTGGCAGGGCGACGTAGCCCTATCGAACGCAGGTCAGTTTACTGGTGCGACAGCGTAGGAGGCGTAAATGGCAATTTCGCGCAAGCAGGCAGAGCGTTTGCTAACGGCGGACGAATGGCAACTCGTTCAAAAAACCCACCATCCGGCAATGCAGGACCTGTCGGATGCTGATCTCTCGGACCTCGCCAAGAGAATACGTGAAAGGCGCGATCGCGCACAAAGCGAGGCGAACAGGCAGCGAAGGGAAATCAGAGGCAAGGCGCAACCCAAAGGGGCGACGCCAGCACGCAAGGATACGGGAACGAGAGCCAAGCTCGAAGTTCTGGCAATGGGCGTGCGCAGTGTGAACGTCGAACAAGCTCGTCGGCGTAGAATGCTTGCTAAAGTTCAGATGGTCGAGAACATGCGAGCCGCGTTGGCGCGAAAGAAAGAAGCGAAAAGCGAGAAAGACGAGTCATTTAACGCACGCCAGGCCCATGCAGGCATGCACTCGATCGAAAGTTCAAAGCCCAAAAATCTCATCCGTCCTATGGAGCGAGGCAGATTGCGGAAGGCTGGCGCTGTTTCACAGGCAAAGCGCGACGCTCGCGGCGCATAGGCGTCGATAGTGTTTTGACAGCGCACTCACCAGCCTATTCCTATGGTGTGATAGCAGGAATGGGAACCGACATCTCGCGGATCCGCGAGATCATTTGGCGCCTTAGCGCGTCGGGACCGGCGTCTCGCCGCGATAGTCGTAGAAGCCGCGGCCGGACTTGCGGCCCAGCCAGCCGGCTTCAACATATTTGACCAGCAGTGGGCAGGGACGGTATTTCGAATCCGCCAGGCCATCATGCAGCACCTGCATGATCGAGAGGCAGGTGTCGAGGCCGATGAAGTCGGCAAGCTGCAGCGGTCCCATCGGGTGGTTGGCGCCGAGCTTCATGGCCGTGTCGATGGCATCGACGGTGCCGACGCCTTCATAGAGCGTGTAGATCGCCTCATTGATCATCGGCAGCAGGATGCGGTTGACGATGAAAGCCGGAAAGTCTTCAGCAACCGTGACGGTCTTTTCGAGCGACGCGACGAAATCCTTCGCGGTCGCAAAGGTTGTTTCGTCGGTTGCGATGCCGCGCACCAGTTCGACCAGTTTCATCACCGGGACGGGATTCATGAAATGAATGCCCATGAAGTGCTCGGGCCGGTCCGTCGCCGAAGCCAGCCGCGTGATCGAAAGCGAGGATGTATTGGTGGCGAGAATTGCTTCCGGCTTCAGGACCGGACAGACTTGCGCGTAGATCTTGCGCTTAACAGCTTCCTCTTCGGTCGCCGCTTCAATAACGAGATCGGACGGCGCGAGGTCGTTCAGGTTGGCCGATCCGGAGATAAGGGAAAGCGTCGCCTTGCGCTCTTCATCCGTCATCTTGCCGCTCGTGACGTGCCGGGCGAGATTGCCGTTGATGGTCGCCAGGCCTGATTCGATGCGCTCCTGGGACAGATCATAGAGGTGGACTTTGTAGCCCGCAGTTGCTGAGACCTGGGCGATGCCGCAGCCCATCTGACCCGCGCCGACAATCCCGATCATTTTCAACACCGCATTCATCGCCAACCCCCGCGGCAGTCGTCTTGCTCTGCCGTGCTTATCTAAATGAAACTGCCGGGCAAAGTATCGCCCGGCAGCAGTAGTAGCGCTATAAATGATAATTTTCCAGTCTTTCGCAGATGCGAAAAGTGGGCAATCTGCTCGTTCAGAGGGCCTTCTTCAGTTCCGGCAGGGCTTCGAACAGATCGGCGACGAGGCCGTAGTCGGCCACTTGGAAGATCGGTGCCTCCTCATCCTTGTTGATGGCGACGATGACCTTTGAGTCCTTCATGCCCGCGAGATGCTGGATCGCACCCGAGATGCCACAGGCGATGTAGAGATCAGGCGCGACCACTTTGCCGGTCTGACCGACCTGCCAGTCGTTCGGCGCGTAGCCCGCGTCGACCGCCGCGCGCGAAGCGCCGACGGCGGCACCCAGCTTGTCGGCGACCGGCAGGATGACTTCCTTGAACTTCTCGGCCGAGCCGAGGGCGCGGCCGCCGGAGATGATCACCCGGGCCGAGGTCAGTTCCGGCCGGTCGGAAGCCGAAAGTGCGTCCTTGACGAAGGTCGAAAGGCCGGGATCGGAAACGGCCGGGATCGCCTCGACCGCTGCGGAACCGCCTTCGGCGGCAGCGGCGAAGGAAGCGGTGCGCACGGTGATGACCTTCCTGGCATCGGTCGACTGCACCGTCTGGATGGCATTGCCGGCATAAATCGGCCGCTTGAAGGTGTCGGCGGAGACGACCTCGATGATTTCCGAGACCTGCGCGACGTCGAGCAGGGCCGCGACGCGGGGCATAACGTTCTTGCCGGTGGAGGTGGCGGCCGCGACGATCGCGTCGTAGCTGGCGGCCAGCGAGACGATCAGATCGGCGAGCGGCTCGGCCAGATTGTTGGCCAGTTCGTCGCTTTCGGCGAGCAGCACCTTCGAAACGCCGGAGAGTTTGGCGGCCTGATCGGCGGCAGGCTTGGCGCCCTTGCCGGCGACGAGGATGGTAACATCGCCGCCGATTTGGGTAGCGGCGGTCAGCGCCTTGGCGGTCTGGTCGGAAAGGCTTTGATTGTCGTGGTCAGCCAGAAGAAGAATGGCCATGGTCGTATTCCTTTCTCGAACCTTAGAGGACGCCGGCTTCGGTCTTGAGCTTCTCGACGAGCTCGGCGACCGACTTCACCTTGACGCCGGCCTTGCGGCCCGACGGCTCTTCGGTCTTCAAGACCTTGAGGCGCGGCTCGGTAGAGACGCCAAAATCGGCAGGAGCCTTCTTGTCGAGCGGCTTCTTCTTGGCCTTCATGATGTTCGGCAGCGAGGCATAACGCGGTTCGTTGAGGCGCAGGTCGGTGGTGACGACGGCCGGAAGCTTGACCTCGATCGTCTGCAGGCCGCCATCGACCTCGCGGGTCACGGTTGCCTTGCCCTCACCGATCTCGATCTTCGAGGCGAAGGTCGCCTGCGAAATGCGCAGCAGTGCCGCCAGCATCTGGCCGGTCTGGTTGGAATCGTCATCGATCGCCTGCTTGCCGACGATGATCAGCCCCGGCTGCTCGGCCTCGACGACGCCCTTGAGGATCTTGGCGACGGCGAGCGGCTCGACCTGATCGTCGGTCTCGACGAGGATCGCCCGGTCGGCACCCATTGCAAGCGCGGTGCGCAGCGTCTCTTCGGCCTTGGCCGGACCGATCGATACGGCGACGACCTCCTCGGCCTTGCCGGCCTCCCTCAGCCGCAGCGCTTCCTCGACCGAGATCTCGTCGAACGGGTTCATCGACATCTTCACGTTCGAAAGCTCCACACCGGTGCCATCCGGCTTGACGCGGATCTTCACGTTGTAATCAACCACCCGCTTCACGGGGACGAGAATTTTCATGGGGTCCTTCCTTCAACTCTTTCGCCAAGAAAATGCGCCCTTCGGCGCCGCTCCGATTGTCGAATGGCGACATGGATACGCGTTTTTCCTCCAAATACAACGCTCGCCGGTCGCAGACGGACAAATTGCTCCGGCAAATATATACCGCTTACGTTCACGTCAACATTTAGGTCCGGCTGGTCATGTCCGCCTCACAGCCGGCGTGCTTCGGACGGCCCGGGGCGTAACGATCTCGCGATCGAATAGAGGTACGCCTCTGCGGCGCATGAAGAAGACCAGAACGGCGCCGGCGATGATCCCGCCGGCATGGTCACTCCAGGAAACATTGCCGTCCGGATCGACAATCAGCATGAAGAACTGCTGACCGATCCAGAGCAGCAGCGGCACGAAGGCCGGAAGTGGCAAAGGAATGCGGGCGAAAACCAGCACCCACACCCTCACGCGCGGGTGAAGGATGACATAGGCCGCGACCACGCCGGAAATCGCACCTGAGGCGCCTATCAGCGGTGCCTGCGAGTCGGACGTAAGCAGACCATGACAAAGCGCGCCGAAAGCGGCGCAGATGAGATAGAACACCAGAAAGCGAAAATGCCCCATCGCATCTTCGACATTGTCGCCGAACACCCATAGAAACAGCATGTTGGAAGCGAGATGCCAGAAGCCGGCATGGACGAAGGCATAGGTGACGTAGGTTAGCGCGTCGGGAGCGATGGCGAGTCCGGGAGCGAGCACGGCGTGGTGAAAAGCGACAGCCGGTATGTAGCCGAGGCCGACCGCCGCTGCCTGAGCCACCTGCTCGGGAACGAGGAAATCGGTGAAAAGCCAGACTGCGATATTCACGCCGATCAAGCTCAGCGTCACCCACTGCACTTTGATGTGCTTCAGCGTATTGGCGTCGTGCAGCGGTATGAACATGAAAGCCTGCCCCCGGCGATCCTAACCGGCGAGAGCCTACCTGTTTTTGCCCGGAACCCAAAGCACGTCCGCATTGCCGCGATCATTCGCGTATCGCGCCGCAACAAAGAGGAAATCGGAAACCCGATTGACATATTTCAGCGCTGCCTCGCTGACGATTTCACCCGGGGTGCGCGACAGCGCCACCATCAATCGCTCGGCGCGGCGCGAAATGGTGCGGGCGAGATGCAAATGTGCGGCTGCCGCTGAGCCGCCCGGCAGGACGAAGGATTTCAACGGCTGCAAGGCGGCATTCAGCGCGTCAATGTCGTGTTCAACCCGCGTTACCTGCGTGTCGACGATGCGGAGCGGTTCGTATTCCGGCGTCTCTCCCGTCTCGGGTGTCGCCAGATCGGCGCCAAGATCGAAGAGGTCGTTCTGGATGCGGATCAGCATCTGGTCGAGATCGGGCATGCCTGCCGTGTGCAGCCGGGCGATGCCGATCGCCGAGTTCGTCTCGTCGATCGTGCCATAGGCTTCGACGCGCAGATCATGCTTCAGCCGCCGCGGTCCGGAAACGAGCGCCGTCGTGCCGTCGTCGCCCGTCCTGGTATAGATCTTGTTGAGCTTGACCATTTATCCTCCTTGGAGAAATCGTCAGGTCGGCCGCCCGCCGCCCGTCAGCCACAGCGTCAGCATGATGAGGATCACGGCGATCGCCTGCAGCAATATGCGCAACTGCATCAGCTTGTTGGAAAGGTTCGGATTGCCGCCCTTCATCATATTGAAGAGGCCGCGGATCAGCACGAGCGCCACAAGGCCCATGACGATGATTGCGAGAATGTAGGTGACCGTGGACATGGCGTTCGGCTTTCTTGTTCAGTCGGTCCGGCGCATCAAACGGTAGAAGAGATCCGCCGGAAGCAGCCTCTTCAGGAGCATGCCCTGTTTTGCCGGAGTTGTTACAGGGTAATGTGGCCTCGGAGCGTCCGAGTTCAATGCGTGTTTCAGCACGGTATAGACGGCATCCGGCTGAAGCTTATGTCGATTCTTCAGGCCCGTCCCCTCAAGCCGCGCGAGCTGCCGTCGGTAGTCTGCCGCATGCACCGAATTACCGATATCGACATGCGCTTTGAACTTGGCGAGCGCATTGGCAGTAAAGCGGGAGGCGATCGGTCCCGGCTCGATCAGGCTTACATGGATGCCGCTACCCTGAAGCTCCATCCGCAATGTAATGCTCAGGCCTTCGAGCGCGAATTTCGATGCAATGTAGGCGCCGCGAAAGCGATAGGGTACCAACCCTAAAATGGACGAGCATTGCACGATGCGGCCCGAACCGCGCTTTCGCATCAAGGGCAGCACCTGCCGCGCCAGTTCGTGCCAACCGAAGAAATTCGTTTCGAACTGCGCGCGCAGCACATCGGTCGTCAGATCCTCGACCGCGCCGGGCTGGCCGTAACCACCGTTGTTGAAAAGCGCGTCGATGCGCCCGCCGCTCGCCTCGGTCACATCCCGAACGAAGCCAGAGATCAAATCCGGCCGCGTATAATCCATCAGGAAAGCTTCGAGTCCGTCAGCACGCAACGATGCAACGTCGTCGTGTTTCCGCGCTGTTGCAAAGACGCGCCAGCCGTCATCCTTCAGAGCTCGCGCGCAATAAGCACCGATGCCGGACGAGCATCCGGTCACGATGATGGTACGCTGCTCCGCCATGGATTGATTCCTGTACAAAATGGGACTGGTTTCCCATATTCGACGGGAGGATACAACGACGAAAGCCGGCAGACGAATGGCCGAAGATGGGGACGGAATGCCGAAGATAGTGCGGACGTTCTACGACGTGGCATACGACGCAATTTGCCATCTCATCGAGGATGACGGTTTCGCCATGGCAAGCCATGTTGCATTGTCGATCCTGCTTGCGGTTTTTCCCTTCCTGATCTTCGGCACGGCGCTTGCGAACTTCCTTGGCGCCGATCAGTTTTCTGCGACGGCCGTCCATCTCATTTTCGATACATGGCCGGAGGCGATCGCCAAGCCCGTTGCCGATCAAGTGCTTCAAGTCCTGACCGTCCCGCGTGGCGGGCTGCTCACGGTCTCGGTGCTGGCTGCCGCCTACTTCGCCTCGAACGGTGTCGAGGCGCTGCGCATTTCGCTCAATCGTGCATACCGCGTGCAGGAAACGCGCCCATGGTATTTAACCCGCCTTGCCAGCCTCGGTTATGTCCTCGTTGCGGTCATCATTTTTGCCGCCATCAGCATCCTGCTCGTCGCCGTGCCGGTGGGGCTCAATTATGCGCGCGAATGGCTGTTGAACAACGACACCCTCGAATGGCTCCCCGACATCATCCGCGAACGGCTGCCGCTCATCGTCGACGCACTTCAGATCGTCTTCAGCTGGCGAATCTACGGAACGCTCTTCGTCCTGACGGTCGGCCTGCTCGTCGTTCACCTTTGGCTGCCGGCCGGCCGGCGGCACGTTTATGACGTCATACCGGGCGTCCTGCTGACACTGCTTTTCTGGCTCGCGGGAGCCGTGATCTTCGCCTACTACCTTGCGACCTTTGCCAACTACACGGCGACCTATGCAGGTTTGGCATCGGTGATGGTCGTGCTGATTTTCCTTTACATGGTTGGCGTCATCTTCATCATCGGCGCAGAGGTCAACGCGGCGCTGATGAAATTTCGCGTACGCGCTATCTTTTCCCGCAACTTCCTGGGCGGACAGGCCGGCAAGTCCTCAAAGGCCGACAAGGTGCCGGATATCGGCCGCTGACAAGCCCTTGGCTCTTAGTTCGGCAACGCCGGTATCGCCTTCGCTTTTGGAGAGTTTGCGTCCCGCCGCATCCGTCACCAGCCGATGGTGGTGATAGATGGGTTCCGGCAGACCGAGCAGGGCCTGCAGCAGCCGGTGGACGGACGTCGCATGAAAGAGGTCGAGCCCGCGCACCACATGCGTGACACCCTGCAGAGCGTCGTCGATGACGACCGAAAGGTGATAGCTCGACGGTGCATCGGAACGCGAGAGAACGACATCTCCCCAAATTGATGGGTCGGCGGCAATCTCGCCGGTTTGTGCGTCGCCGGTTTCGGCCCAGCGCAAGGTGCGGCCGAGGGATTGCAGCGCGCGCAGCATATCGAGACGCCAGGCGTGCTTCAGTCCCGATGCGAGCATCCTCTGCCGCTCACCCTCGCTGCGGTCGCGATCGTCAGCTGGATAGTGCGGCGAACCGTCCGGATCGCGCGGCCAGGGATTGCCGCCGGCTTCGGAGGCGGTCACTCGGGCTTTCACCTCGCCGCGCGTCAGAAACGAAGGGTAGACCAGTCCGCGCTCGATCAGCCTGCGCAGCGCCGCCTGATATTCCGTGAAATGCTCGGACTGCCGCCGAACGGGGCTTTCCCAGCCGATCCCCAGCCATTCGAGATCGGTGTAGATGCCTGCTTCGAAATCAGGTGTACAACGCGTCTGGTCGATGTCTTCGATGCGCAGCAAAAGACGTCCGTCCGCCGCCGCTGCCATGTCCTGATTGAGGAAAGCCGAAAGCGCGTGGCCGAGATGCAGCGGGCCGTTGGGGCTGGGTGCAAAACGAAAAACGGGCTTTTGACGCTGAGTCGTGGTCATGCTTTCTTCTGCCACGGATTCGAAACCATCGCGAGGCACCGTGCAGATCATTCGAGGCGAAGAGGATATCCGCGAGGGAATGGAGCATCTGCTGCGCCTCGACCCGCGGCTCGCAGTGATTGCCGAGGAGGCAGGCCCGATTCCGCTCCGCCTTCGCGAACCCGGGTTTGCGGGGCTTGCGCATATCATCGTCTCGCAGATGGTTTCGCGCGCAAGCGCCGAAGCCATCTGGCGGCGCATGCTTCCACCAGATGGACTGCCGACGGCCGAAGGCTATGTCGCGCTTCATCCGGAAGCCTGGCGGCAGTTCGGCTTGTCGCGCGCGAAAGCGGTGACGCTGTCGGGTATCGCCGACGCGGTGGCATCGGGCGATCTGGATCTCGCGGCACTTTCCGCGAAGCCGCCCGCCGAAGCGCTTGCCGCGTTGACATCCTTGAAGGGCGTCGGTCCCTGGACGGCAGAAGTCTATCTGATGTTTTGCGGTGGGCATGCCGACGTCTTCCCATCCGGAGACGTCGCGCTGCAGAATGCAGTTGCTGCGGCTCTTGGTCTCGAAAAACGCCCACAGGCAAAAGCGCTCGCCTCGCTTGCCGCGATCTGGTCTCCCTGGCGATCTGTCGCAGCAAGGCTGTTCTGGGCCTACTACGCGCAGAAACTGGGTCGTGGACTGCTGCCGGTCGGCTGATCGCCAACGCTCATGAATTAGCCTTTATTCGCTGAATTTATTGGACTTCACAAGGCTGTCACAACCGGCCTAATATAAGGATGCAGATGCCGAATCGCTCAGGAGAGTCCTTTGACGATTGCAGTCTCCCCACAGGCCCTGCCGGCGCTCGTCCTGAACGCTGACTACAGGCCTTTGAGTTATTATCCCTTGTCGCTTTGGTCCTGGCAGGACGCGATCAAGGCGGTTTTCCTTGACCGTGTGAATATCATCGCAGAATACGAACATTCGGTTTCGTCGCCGAGCTTCTCGATGCGGCTTCCGAGTGTCGTTTGCCTCAAGACATACGTGCAGCCTTCACGGAACCCGGCCTTCACGCGATTCAACGTGTTTCTCCGGGACAAGTTCGAATGCCAGTATTGCGGCGAGCATGATGATCTGACCTTTGATCACGTCATCCCGCGCGCCCATGGCGGCGAGACAACCTGGCAAAATGTCGTGGCGGCCTGTTCTCCCTGCAATCTCAGGAAGGGCAGCAAGCTGCCGAAGCAGGCAGGGATGTTCCCCACGCAGAAGCCGTATCAGCCGACCGTGCAGGATCTGCACAACAATGGCCGCCTCTTCCCGCCGAACTATCTGCACGACAGCTGGCTCGATTATCTCTACTGGGATACCGAACTGCAGCCGTAACGGCAGCAGTCTCTTTCAGGCCGACTTGCGGACGCCGATGAAGGCGAAGGCCGCAAGAACGAGGCTTGCAATCACATTCCAGCCCGCAAAGGACAGGCCGAGCACGCGGAGCGCCGCGTCGGTGCAGGAAGGACCGGTGATCGTATTGAGTTCCGTCAGGAGGTCGCCGGCGTTCTGCGTCATGCTGCTTGCGCTCGTCGAGCAGGTCGCAGGTCCCGCCCAGAAGTGCCATTCGACACCTGCGTGATAGACCCCCATTCCGGCTCCGACCACCATCAGCATCCCAGCCGCCAAAAGCAGCGCGCGGCCGATCCAGTTCGGTAGACCGAAAAAGGATGCAAGCGCTCCCAGGATCGCGATCGGGATGGCGTAGTAATAAGGCTGGCGCTGCAGCAGGCAGAGCGCACAGGGAATATAGCCGCCGATATATTGGAACCCCAGTGCCGTTCCGACCACTACTGCCATGCCGAGAGCCAGGAGCAGCGAATAGATGACGACTGGACGAGAAGACGGCGAGGCGATGGCAGTCATGGAGGAACTCCGGGAGGTTGGCTCAGTGTGCAAGGTACCGGTATGCAATATAGAGCACGATCGCGACCACGGCACCGATGCTGACGATATGTCCAAGGCGCTTCTCGATGAAATGGCGGATCGATTCGCCATACCGCCGAAGCAGCCAAGCCAGGAACAGGAAGCGTGCGCCACGCGCAACGATCGCAGAGACGATGAACAGCCAGATATTGACGTGAATGACGCCGGAAAGGATCGTTACGATCTTGATCGGTGGCAGGTGCGCCAGCCCCGAGGTTACCAGCAGAAGCAGGATTGTCTCGTAGGTGACGTACGACTTCATCTGCTCGAAGGCATCGAGCTTCCCATAAAATTCCAGTACCGGCTTCGCCACCGTCTCGTAGGCGTAGAAACCAAGCGCCCAGCCGGCAATGCCGCCGAGAACCGAGGCGATCGTCGCGACGATTGCATATCGGTAAGAGCGCTCGGGTTTGGCCAGCGCCATCGGGAGGAAGAGGACATCGGCCGGAACGAGAAAGACGGAGCTTTCCACGAAGGCGATAACGGCGAGCCAGATTTCGGCCGATTTGCGGGCGGCGAGAGACATGGTCCAGTCGTAAAGTCTGCGGAGCATTCCATTCCTTTCGTGCTGCGGTGCAAAAGCTTTAGGGAACCGATCCGGGCCTGTAAATCCTTTAGCGTGGCGATAACGTCAGCCCGCCGGCGAAAATTTTCGTGATCCGAATGTCAGCACCGCTCGCGGCATTTTGGCAGATTGCAAATCGGTCAGTCGGCTGCAAGCTGCTTTCGGGTCTATTTTACAGGTGCGACGAATGAAATTTAGGGTGATTGAAGGCGGCCTGGGCAAAGCGGCTGATGAGGTGGGAGCCGCAGCCCAAAGGCGGCCAAGCAGCGAAGATGTGCAGCGGGAAGCGGTCCGGCGTCTTCGTGAAAGCGGTTATCACACGTCGTACGTGCGACAGCTTGCGACAGGGGCTCCACAGCCCGAAGCGCTGAGATATCTGAAGATGCAGCTCGATTTTGCGGCCCAAACGCTCTCTCGGCTCAATCCGATTCCCGAGGATTACCACGCCGATGCCTATTGGCCTTCGGTGGAGCGTTCGCGCTGATCCGGCTGCGCTTGGCGCTTCGCCCGCATGACATTCATTTCCGCTCGTTCGCGCGCCATCTCGCTGACGGCAGTCCTTAATGCCGGGTGGTGCGCGGTGAACATGTTGAAGTCACGGCGGTCCAGCACCAGGAACTGGCAGAAATCGACAGCGATGACATCGGCCGTTCGCCGCCCACCCGTCAATAGCGCTATTTCGCCGAAAAAGGCGCCGGCTTCAAGGCGAACTGGATCACCATCGACGCGCACCTCCACCGCGCCCGAGGAAATGAAATACATCCCATCACCCCGGTCGCCCTTGCGCACCACCCTTTCGCCGGGAAGCGCCGATTTCGGCCGGAAAAGCAGCAGCAGCTCCTCCTGAGAATACTCGTCGACCTCGGAAAACAGCGGAAAGGTCTCGATGAGCTTTTCTATCTCCAGTTTATGCTCGCGCGCGCGTTTTTCACCGAGCAGGCGGTTTTTCTCGAGTTCGCGGCCCAGGACATCGAGCCGCCGGCGGCCGTAATTGTCGTAAAGATGCGGCCATTTCGCATGGGCGCGCCTGTGAAGCACCTCGGCACCGTAGCAGACGGCCGGATTGAACGTGATCGACAGGATCGCGGTGGCGAGGATCAGGTCCTGTCCTTCCTGCGGCAACAGGCCGAGCGAGATCCCGAGGCCGGCCAGGATGAAGGAAAATTCGCCGATCTGCGCCAGCCCGCCCGACACGGTCAGGGCCATTCCGATCGGATAACGAAGCATGATCACGATCAGGAAGGAAATGATCGCCTTGCCGACGATGATCAATGCCAGCGCACCGACCACGGCCATCGGCTGGCGCACCAGGATCGACGGATCGAACAGCATGCCGACCGAGACGAAGAACAGCACCGAAAAGGCGTTCTGAAGCGGCAGGGAGTCGGCGGCGGCCCTGTGACTGAGGTTGGACTCACTCATCACCACGCCGGCGAAGAAAGCGCCGAGCGCGAACGAGACGCCGAAGATTGCAGCGGAGCCGAAAGCAATGCCGAGCGCGACGGCGAGCACCGTAAGCGTGAACAGCTCGCGTGAACCTGTCCGGGCGACTCGCATGAGGAGCCAGGGGACGATCTTCGGTCCGAGCAAGATCGCCAGGATCGCAAAGCCGCCGACTTTCAGCAGCGTCAACGCAATCGTCAGCCAAAGCGGCAATCCTGCATCATGCGCAGCACCGTTGGCGGCGTGGCCGCCGAGGAATTCGGCGAGAGCGGGCAGCAGCACCAGCGCCAGAACCATGGTCAGGTCTTCGACGATCAACCAGCCGACGGCGACGCGTCCGCTGGCCGAATTGAGAAGGTTTCGCTCTTCAAGGGCCTTCAACAGCACGACCGTGCTTGCGACCGACAAGGCGAGACCGAAGACAACCCCCGCGCCGAGACCCCACCCCCACCATTTCACGAGCCCGATGCCGAGAAGGGTAACGATCACGATCCGCGCGATCGCGCCCGGCACCGCGACGCCGCGCACGGCCAGCAAATCGGCGGTGGAAAAATGCAGGCCGACGCCGAACATCAGCAGGACGACGCCCATTTCCGCCAGTTGGCCGGCAAGCGCGGTATCCGCCACGAAACCGGGGGTATACGGTCCCATAAGAATGCCGGCCACGAGATAGCCGACAAGCGGCGGCAGCCGGAGTCTGTCGGCTAGGTATCCGAGCCCCGCCGCAAAGACGAAACCTATGGCAATCGTCGCGAAAAGGGTTGCTTCCTGATGCACATCCGCCCCTGACGTTGGTTCGAGGCGGCCACTTTTAACGAAGTATCAGGGAAATTAAACACTTGATTTGAAATCGCGCGATTCAGGCCGTCGCTTAGAAGACACCAGCTTGGCGCTAGGTTCAAAGCGAAGTATAATATTGCACTAAACATAATATTGAGTCTCACTGGAGAGTTCCATGCGAGAACTAAAAGCCGTTGATCTCACATCCAACCGATATTTCGAAGCCGTAGAATTTGGATATGTTCGGAAAGTCTTTCTCGAGGACGAAGCTTGCTGGGGTCTTTTTGACTCCGAGGGCGACGTCATCTTTGTCGGCGACGATCCGGAGGAATGCCAATCGTTCGCTGCAAAGGAGGAGATCAGGATCCAGACGATCCACTAGAGGCCGCGCGGTTGTTTTTTGAAGTCGGTGGTGCCCCATGCCGGGGTCGAACCAGCACTTCTTTCGAAACTCGATTTTGAGTCGAGCGCGTCTACCAATTCCGCCAATGGGGCAACGGATACCGACGAGCGGGGTGTCTAACACGCTCCCGCCTGCGCGCGCAAGACGGCAGGCGGGCTTATCGGGTTGATTTGATGCAACATCCGGGCGTTGCATACTGGAAGCCTATTGCATCAGTGAGCGGCGGCGGGCGCCGGGGCCGTCAGGCCGGATTTCTTCAGCGTGATCGCGAGGATCGAGGCGAGCAGGCAGAAGGCGCCGGCGGTGAAGAAAGCCGGCAGGTAGCTCGAGAGCTCGGTGCGCGAGAGGCCCGCGCCATAGGCAGCGGTCGCGGCGCCGAGCTGATGACCGGCAAAAACCCAACCGAAGACCAGGCCCGCCTTTTCCCGCCCGAAGCGGTCGGCGGCGATCTTGACGGTCGGCGGAACGGTGGCGATCCAGTCGAGACCGTAGAAGACCGCGAAGATCGAAAGACCGTAGAAGCTGAAATCGCTGAAGGGCAGAAAAAGCAGCGAGAGGCCCCGCAGACCGTAGTACCAGAAGAGCAGCCAGCGATTGTCGAAGCGATCCGACAGCCAGCCGGAGCCGATCGTGCCGAAGAAATCGAAGATGCCCATCACGGCAAGGACGCTGGCGGCGGCGACCGGCATGATACCGAAATCACCGCAGAGCGTGACGAAATGCGTCTGGATCAAGCCGTTCGTGCTGAGGCCGCAGATGAAGAAGGTGGCGAACAGGATCCAGAAGGTCGAGGTTCTCGAGATTTCAAGCAGAATCGTGATCGGCGTCTTCAAGGCGCCGCCCAATGTGCCGCGCGCAGGCGGTGGCGTAATATGGGCCTCGCCAACCGAGGGCAGATTAACGTCCGAGGGACGGTCGCGCATGAAGGCAAGGACGGCAAGAGCTGCAACCATGATCATGGCGCAGACAAAGAAGACCGTGGAGCGCCAGCCGTAGCGTTCGGTCAGCTCAGCCATCAGCGGCAGGAAGACGAGCTGGCCGGTGGCCGAGCTTGCGGAAAGCATCCCGACAACGAGGCCCCGATGCTTGGTGAACCAGCGTGTCGATATGGTCGCAGCAAGCACCATGGCCGTCAGGCCCGTGCCGAAACCGACGACGATGCCCCAGAGCAGCAGAAGTTGCCAAAGCGACGTCATGAACAGCGAGCCGATGAAACCGGCACCGATCAGCGCGAGCGCGAAAACGATGACCTTGCGCACGCCGAAATAGTTCATGAAGGCCGCTGCGAAGGGACCCATCAGGCCGAAGAGAAGCAGGCGAATCGCGAGCGCGGAGGAAATCTGGGAGGTTTCCCAACCGAACTCGTCCTGAAGCGGCTTAATGAGGACGCCCGGTGCGCCCATGGCACCGGCGGTGACCAGCATGGTCAGGAAGGTGGCAGCGACAACGACCCATCCATAATGGATGTTGCGGCGGGCAAGGGTGGATGCAAGCGCAGCGGAGACCATGGGCAAATTCCATTCGTGGGAATGATGGATGGATCACAGATTTAGATGATGGTCATCATATTTCTTGTGTATTGATGATGGACGTCATATAAATTGTCAAGCGACTATTTCCGGAGCCGGTACATGCGCGTCAGCCGTGAGAAATTTGCAGAAAATCGCCAGAAGATCCTGGAAACGGCGGGTGTCATGTTCCGCGAAAACGGGTTCAACGGCGTCGGCGTCGCCGACATCATGAAAGCCTGCGGGCTGACGCATGGCGGTTTTTACGGGCACTTTCAATCGAAGGAAGAGCTGCAGCTGGAGGTAAGCCGTGCCCTGATCGCGAGGGTGGAGATCCGGTGGAAGGAATTGATCGCCAAGTCTCCGGAACGGCCGCTCGAGGCGCTCCTGGAGCACTACGTCTCATGGTGCGCGGTGGATGATCCCGGTAACAGCTGCGTTTTCGTTTCGCTGATGGACGAGGTCAGCCGCAGCACCGGTGCCGTGCGGGAAATCTTCAACGATGGGCTTTCGGCGCTCGTCTCGATCCTCGCCGAGATCGTGCCCGGCGATACGCCCGAGGAGCGCCGCAAGAACGGCTTCACGACGCTCTCGTCAATGATGGGGGCCGTCAGCCTGGCGCGCGCAGTCGAAAATCGCGAGCTTGCTGGCCAGTTCCTGTCGACGATGAGGGAGAAGCTGGCACCGGCAAAATCTGCCGATGCCTGAAGGCGCCTCCTTTGAAGCGTCAGGGGCGGCGGTTGCCACCCGCATCCAGGTTACTTGAAGCCTTCCACGTGATGCGGAACATACGGCTCTTCAAGGGCGGCGACGTCCTCGGCGCTGAGTTTGACCGTCAATGCGCCGACCGCATCCGACAGGTGGTGCGGCTTTGATGCACCAATGATCGGCGCGGTCACTGCGCTTTTCTGCAACACCCAGGCAGTACCGATCTGGGCGCGGGAGACACCATGCGCTTTCGCCAGCCGGCCGACCGTGTCGATGATCTTGCGGTCGGCATCCTCGGCCTGCTTGTAGAGCGTCTTGCCGAACTCATCCGTTTCGCTGCGCGCGGTCTTTTCGTCCCAGTCACGCGTGAGCCGGCCGCGGGCGAGCGGGCTCCATGGGATCACGGCGATCTTCTGATCCTCGCAGAAAGGCAGCATCTCGCGCTCTTCCTCGCGATAGAGCAGGTTGAGGTGGTCCTGCATGCTCACGAATTGCGTCCAGCCGTTCAGCCGCGATGTGTAAAGCATCTTCGCGAATTGCCACGCATACATCGATGAGGCGCCGATATAGCGCGCCTTGCCCGCCCTGACGACATCATGCAGGGCCTCGAGTGTCTCTTCGATCGGTGTCGCATAGTCGAAGCGGTGGATCTGGTAGAGGTCGACGTAATCGGTGCCGAGACGGCGAAGACTGTTGTCGATCTCGTCGAAGATAGCCTTGCGCGAAAGGCCTGCGCCGTTCGGTCCCGGCCGCATGCGGTTGAAGACCTTGGTCGCGAGCACGATGTCTTCGCGCTTTGCGTAGTCCTTAAGGGCGCGGCCGACGATCTCCTCGGAGGAGCCGTCCGAATAGGTGTTGGCGGTGTCGAGGAAGTTGACGCCAAGGTCGAGCGCCTGCTTGATGATCGTCCGGCTCTCTTCCTCGCCGAGCGTCCAGGCGTGACTGCCTCGGCCCGGGTCGCCAAAGGTCATGCAGCCGAGACAAATCTTCGAAACTTCGAGGCCGGTACCTCCGAATTTGACATACTCCATGAGATGACTCCGTCACTAGATTTGAATACCCGAGGCGCCCCGGAGTTATCTAACGCCCAATCATCGTAAATGTCAGCGACCTGGCCGAGAATGTTTTGCGGGATGAGCACGATAGTGTGAAACGAGCCTTGAACCGGCAGCGACCCACCTCGATCCGCTGAACTTGCACTCGATCGCCGCAAGGTGTTAGCTACTGCAGCATTCAACGGAATTCGAATATGAAATTGCCCACCCGCGATCGCTATGACGATCTTTATCGCGATTTTTCGTGGGAGATTCCTGAAGATTTCAACATCGGGCGCGCCGTCAGCGACGAATGGGCGGAGCGTGCGCCGGACCGCATTTGCCTCGAGCATTTCAGCCCGGACGGCCGCCATCTGTCGATGACGTACCGCACGCTTTCGGAGCGGTCTTCGTCATTCGCCAATGCATTGACGTCCCTTGGTATTCGCCGCGGCGATCGCGTGGCGCTGCTCCTGCCACAATGTTTCGAAACGGTGATCGCCCATGTGGCGATCTACAAGCTGGGCGCCATTGCTGTGCCGCTCGCACTGCTCTTCGGCGTCGAGGCGCTGGAGTACCGGCTGAAGACGTCGGGCGCAGCCGCGATCGTCACCAACTCGTTCGGCCTGGAGTGCGTGAACCAGATTCGCGAGAGCCTGCCAGAGCTCAAGACAGTCATCAGCATCGATGGCGGTGAGGCGCTTGCCTTCGGGGCGCTCGTCGAGGCGCATCCGCCGCTTTTCGAAGTCGCAGAGACTGGCCCGGACGATCCGGCACTTATGATTTTCACCTCCGGTACGACAGGGCCGCCCAAGGGTGCCTTGCATGGACATCGCGTTCTGGCCGGTCACATTCCGGGCATGCAATTTGCCCATGAAGGCTTTCCGCAGCCCGGCGACAAGGTCTGGACGCCATCCGACTGGGCCTGGGCGGGCGGCCTGTTGAACGCGCTGCTGCCCAGCCTTCTGCTGGGTGTGCCCGTCGTTTCCTCGCCGGCGCAGAAATTCGACGCCAATATGGCCTACCGCATCATGGCCGAGATGAAGGTGCAAAACGCCTTCATTCCGCCGACGGCGCTCCGCCTGCTGAAATCGGTCAGCGACCCATGCAGGAAATACGATCTTAAGCTGCGGACGATCGGCTCCGCCGGTGAATCGCTCGGCCGCGAAACCTATGAATGGGCGCGCCAGACACTCGGCGTCACCGTCAACGAGTTTTACGGCCAGACGGAGTGCAATTTCGTCATCTCTTCAAGCGCTGCCTATGGCGTAACGAAGGCCGGAGCGATAGGGCGGGCCGCGCCCGGCCATCGTGTCGCGATCGTCAACGCAAGCGGAGAAGAACTGCCTCCCGGAGAGACGGGCCAGATCGGCATCAAGGCACCCGATCCGGTTATGTTTCTCGGCTACTGGAACGACGAGGAGGCAACCCGCAAGAAGTACGCCGCAGGCTGGCTGATGACCGGCGATATCGGCCACCAGGATGAAGAAGGCTATATCACGTTTCATGGCCGGGACGATGACGTCATCACGTCGTCCGGTTATCGGATCGGACCGGCCGAAATCGAGGACTGCCTCGTGGGCCACCCCGCCGTGCAGCTTGCCGCCGCCATCGGCAAACCGGATCCGCTGCGTACCGAGATCGTCAAGGCCTATGTGGTGCTGTCGCCCGGCTACGCGGCGAGCGAGGCGCTGGGTGCTGAAATTCGCGAATGGGTCAAGATGCGGCTTTCGATGCACGAATATCCGCGGGAGGTGGAGTTCGTGGATGCGCTGCCGCTGACGACAACCGGCAAGGTCATCCGGCGGCTCTTGCGGGAAAGGGCTGCGGCGGAGGCCGCCTAGCCGCGTCCTGCCAGGGACATGATCTTCTCGCGAAGCATCTTCGCCATGTTGCGGGTGCTGCGATACATATGCAGTTGGGCAGCAGCCTGACGGACGTCGCGGTCGCCGTTCTGCGTCAGGCCGATCACGAGAGTTCCCATATCCTCGCGCTCCTGCCAGAAACGGCTCA
The DNA here is from genome assembly GCF_056755095.1 of Rhizobium sp. SVR5-9E. Classification (NCBI taxonomy): domain Bacteria; kingdom Pseudomonadati; phylum Pseudomonadota; class Alphaproteobacteria; order Hyphomicrobiales; family Rhizobiaceae; genus Rhizobium; species Rhizobium sp. SVR5-9E. The sequence continues at coordinate 59,166 of NZ_JBNDHS010000019.1, forward strand.
TGATCGGGTGATCCGGAACGGCGCAAGAATCGGAACGCACGATATTGGCGTCGTCGAGATGCCACTCCGTCAGTTCGGCCATCAGCAGCTTACCGGGCGAATAGCGGGCATAGGCCTCGTCATAGGCTGTCTTCCACGTATAGGCTTCACCACCCATCATCAGCACGACGGTTGCGGCGATCGATTTGCCGTTCAGGTCGATGGTGTGAATGCGCACTGCGTCGATCGCCGCGAGGTTCGAGACGGCCTCACGGGCAAAGGCTGTATGATAGCGGTCCGTCACCAGTGCGCTTCGCCTCTTGCCCTTCCAGCCGCCGGCTTCCATTGCCAGGAATTCCTCGAAGCGTGCATGGATCTCGCCGGGTTGGCGTGCCACGGCGTAAACAGCCGTCCCCAGCTCTTCCAGTTGCCGCCATTGCCGCCGCATCTCGCGCATATGCGAGGAAGAAACGGTACGGCCAAGATAGGCGGCGGCGTCTTCCTCGCTCTGCAGCATCGGCCGCTGGAGCGGATTGGCGACTGCGACAGGTAGATTGCGGCCCAGCGCGACCGCCTTTGCCATTCGGGCGAAGATGCCGTTCAACCGGATATCCGGCAGCACCAGCGTCGCGGGAAGGTTCAGGTCGGGGGCCGTCAGGCCTTCAAAAAGGTTGTCCAGCGTCTCGGCCGCATCCTCGGCATCCACGAGCGGGGTGCCAAGCGGAGCGAAGCTGTTCGACCATGCGCGGATGATCGATGGCCCCACGCCAAAACCGGGCCGCTCGACGGAAAACGGCATCAGGAAGCGCAGCCGGCTGCGCTGGCCGTTCTCATCACGCATAAGCGCGAAATTCACCCGCCGGTCCTCAAGCCGCGGCATCGCCGGCGCCAGGAAGCGGCCGGTGAAGAAGACATTGGGTTCGATTGCCCGGTTCGAAAGGAAATCCAGTTCGTCCTGCAGTTCATAGCCGAGCCTGCCGGGATAGACGCAGAGTTCGCGTCCGGGGCGCCCGATCTCGACGCGTGCTTCGGCCTGAGGCAAGTCGAAGCGTATTGCGGCGAGTTCGTGGACCATGCGGTTTGCATTGGTATCCGTGCTCTCGGTTATCGGGGGAACACGCACCATTATGAGACTCTCGTTTCTTCTGTTGCCGGCGGGCGGCTAAATGCAAAAAGGACAATGCCGAGAGCCCGCCGAACGGCGACGTGCAGCAGGACGGCTTCGACACCCATGGCGCAAGCGGTGGCGATCGCGGTTCCGACAGTGCCGAAATGCGGGATCAAAGCGATATTCAAAGAGATGTTTGCCGTGAGCGCGATGGCATAGAGCCCGACGCAAAGGTTTTGCTTTCCTGCCATCATCAGCAGCGTTTCGGCCGGCCCGACCAGGGCCTTGGCAAGGATTCCGGCAAGCAGGATCCCCATCAGCGCATAGCCAGCCGTGAAAGCCGCGCCGAAAAGCGACAGCAAAAAATGGCCGGCTGCAACGACGGCAAGCCCGAGCGCGAGAGCTGGCCAGAACGTCCAGCGCGCAGCGTCGATCGCGGCTGCAGCAAGCTGTTCGCGCGTGCCCTCGGCGATGAGGCTGGAGAAGCGTGGGCCTGATGCCGCCTTTACCGAGAACATGATGAAATGCACCAATGCCATCGTCTTTGCGGCGGCAAAATAGATCGCGACATCATGCGGCTCGAGGAAAATGCCGACGACAACGACATCCGAATTGGTCAGCAGGAAGCTCACACCTTCGATCAGAAAGATCGGGAACGCCACATTCAGCCAGGCGAGGAAATCAACCTTGCGCGGCCCTCCGCTATAGTGGCGGCGCAGGCGGAGGAGCGTTGCGATGTACTGACCGACGGCGGTGACATAGGTCGCGGCGAGTGCTGCCTTCATTGCCGTGACCGCGGAATGCTCCGCACCGGCTTGGATCGCCGCCAGCATGAAGGCAATGATGAGGACCGGCCGGATGACATAGACCGGGCTTAGCGCCATGACCGGCCAGTGATTGGCGCGCGAGGTGCCTTCCAGGATGTCGCCGAGGGCGATCATCGGCATGGCGAGAAGTCCGAGGAAGACGGGAAGGAGATAGTAGGGCTCAACCCTGTCGCCAAAAAAGTGCAGCCCCGCCATGCCAACCGCCATCACCAGCGTTCCCGAAAGCATGGCAAAGATGCGGGCCGTTCCGGTCAGGCCGCGAATTTCTTCGAAGGCGCCTGCCGCCTTGTACTGCGGCAGGAAGCGAACGATGGCGGTATGGAAGCCGAGGCAAGAGAGATCGCCGAACACGACGATCAGAACCCAGACAAACACGAAGATGCCGTACTCATACTCGCCCATGAGACGCGCGAGAACGATCTGGGAAATGAAGGCGAGCGCGGCGCTCAAAATGCGGATCGAGAAAGCCGTCAGCGCCATCCGCTGCGCGGTAGCCCTGTCGCCGCGCCCGGTCAGGAGGCCGGCAAGCATGCGTAGCAGGCCGCTTCCCGCAGGGCGCAGGCTAGCAGGCAGCATTCTCTCCGCCGTTTCAATGACCGCCATTACGAACACGCAACACTCTGAACTCAGGCAAATCGTCCCGGAAGTCTTGCCAGTTCAGCGTTAAGAAACGGTTGTGGCGAACACGAAATCCTTAACCACCGGTGATAAATCACGCAAAAGAAAATACCGCCCGGAGGCGGCATTTTATGCTTCATACCATCGCTTAAGCTTCGGCAAACGCGCCGTGGCAATGCTTGAATTTCTTGCCCGATCCGCAGGGGCAGGGCTCGTTCCGGCCGACCTTGCCCCAAGTGGAGGGGTTGTTCGGATCGCGGTTTTCCGGCGAAACGATGACTTCGGACGCCTGGTAGATCGGCGCGAAATCGTTCTCGCCCGTGTCCGGGTCCAGATGCTGGGCTTGCATCACCGGCAGCTCCGGTTCGGCAGGCGCCTGCTGCACCAGTTCGACGCGCATCAACTGCGCGGTCACGGCCTGGCGCAGGCTGGTGAGCAGCGTCTGGAAAAGCTCGAAGGCTTCGGACTTGTATTCCTGCAGTGGATCGCGCTGAGCGTAGCCGCGGAAGCCGATGACGGAGCGCAGGTGGTCGAGGTTGACGATGTGCTCACGCCAGAGGTGGTCCAAGGTCTGCATCACGATCGAGCGCTCGACGTAGTGCATGATATCCGGGCCGAACCGCTCTGCCTTTTCGGTAACGCCAGCGTTGGCAGCCTCGGTGATCCGGTCGCGGATATCGTCCTCGCCAATGCCCTCTTCCTTGACCCAGTCCGCGATCGGGAGATCGAGATTGAGAACGGCAGCCGTCTGCTCCTTGAGACCCGCGGCGTCCCACTGCTCTGCATAGGCACGTTCCGGAATATGCTTGGCGACGAGATCCTCGATGACCTCCCGGCGCATGTCGGAAACGGTCTCGGAGATGTTGGCAGCTTCCATCAGCTCGACGCGCTGTTCGAAGATCACCTTGCGCTGATCGTTCAGAACGTCATCGTATTTGAGCAGGTTCTTGCGGATATCGAAGTTGCGGGCCTCAACCTTCTTCTGCGCGCGTTCCAGAGCCTTGTTGATCCAGGGGTGGACGATTGCCTCGCCTTCCTTGAGGCCAAGCTTCTGGAGCATGCCATCCATGCGGTCTGAGCCGAAGATGCGCATCAGGTCATCCTGAAGCGAAAGATAGAACTTGGAGCGGCCCGGGTCGCCCTGACGGCCGGAACGACCGCGGAGCTGATTGTCGATACGGCGGCTTTCGTGGCGTTCCGTCGCGATGACGTAGAGACCACCGGCAGCAAGCGCCTGCTCCTTGAGCTTTTTGATCTCTTCGGCAATCGCCGCAGCCTTGGCGTCACGTTCCGGACCGGGCTCGACTTCGCCGAGCTCACGTTCGATGCGCATGTCGAGGTTGCCGCCAAGCTGAATATCGGTACCACGGCCCGCCATGTTGGTGGCGATCGTCACCGCGCCGGGGACACCCGCCTGCGCGACGATGTAGGCTTCCTGCTCATGATAGCGGGCGTTCAGGACCTGGAAGTCCTTGAAGCCCTGCTTGCGCATCATCTCGGCGAGCAGTTCCGACTTTTCAATCGAAGTCGTGCCGACGAGAACCGGCTGGCCGCGCTTCTGCGCGTCGGCGATCTCGGCGATGATCGCCTTGTATTTCTCCTCGAATGTCCGATAGACCTCGTCGTCCTCATCGATACGCTGGATCGGCAGGTTGGTCGGTACCTCGATGACATCGAGTCCGTAGATATTGCCGAATTCCTCCGCTTCCGTTTGCGCCGTACCGGTCATGCCGGCAAGCTTCTCGTACATGCGGAAGTAGTTCTGGAAGGTGATCGAGGCCAGCGTCTGGTTTTCCGGCTGGATCTGCACCTTCTCCTTGGCTTCCAGCGCCTGGTGCTGGCCTTCCGAATAGCGGCGACCGGGCATCATGCGCCCAGTGAATTCGTCGATGATGACGATTTCATCATTGCGGACGATGTAGTCCTTGTCGCGCTGGAAGAGCTTGTGGGCCTTCAACGCGTTGTTGATGTGGTGGACGATCGCGACATTCTCGATATCGTAAAGCGAGTGGCCCTTGAGCAGACCGGCTTGCTTGAGCAGACCTTCGAGCTTTTCCGTGCCTTCTTCGGAGAAGTTTGCGGAGCGCTGCTTTTCGTCGATTTCGTAATCTTCGGGCGAAAGCAGCGGAATGAAGGCATCGATCGTATTGTAGAGATCGGAGCGGTCGTCGAGCGGGCCGGAGATGATGAGCGGTGTGCGGGCCTCATCGACCAGGATCGAGTCCACTTCGTCAACGATCGCGAAGTTATGGCCGCGCTGGACCATCTGGCTCTTCTCATACTTCATGTTATCGCGCAGATAATCGAAGCCGAGTTCGTTGTTGGTCGCGTAGGTGATATCGCAATTGTAGGCGGCAGCACGTTCCTCATCCGAGAGGCCGTGGACGATGACGCCCGTGGTCAAGCCGAGGAAGCCGTAGATCTTGCCCATCGTCGCGGCATCGCGGCGGGCGAGATAGTCGTTCACCGTGACGACGTGGACGCCCTTGCCGGCGAGTGCGTTCAGATAGACCGGCAGCGTCGCGACAAGCGTCTTACCTTCACCGGTCTTCATCTCTGCGATGGCGCCGTCATTGAGGATCATGCCGCCGACCAGCTGAACGTCGAATGGCCGCAGGCCGAGCACGCGGCGCGAGGCTTCGCGCACGACGGCAAATGCGGGAACGAGAATGTCGTCGAGCGTCTTGCCGTCTGCCAGCATCTTTCGGAACTCGACCGTCTGTGCGGCGAGCTGTTCGTCGCTCAATGCCCTCGTCTTTTCTTCGATCGAGTTGATGGCGGCGACGTTCGGCTGGAAGGACCGCACGCGGCGATCATTGGCAGAGCCAAATATTTTGCGGGCGATACCGCCAAAGCTGACCATATTACTGGCCCTTTCTTAATTCTTCCCCGGCTCTTCTTATCCATACACCCAGCCGAAAATCAGGCATACGTCTCGAAACGCCAGGAAACTTTTCTGGACGCGAGGTTGCGTGAGAGATAAGAGGGGGGTCGAATGATGTCAACGGATTTGGCTGATATAGAAAGGCCACATTCCAGTGTTGATGGCTGTCTGGGGGCTGGATTCACGAATGCTGAAGCCGGTGGTGTAACTCTGAAAGGTTATTTGATGTTGAGCTACAACAAACTTGCCGTGGTGGCGCTTGCAACTTTTGTTGCGCTACAGGCACCGGCTTACGCGGAAGACAAGCCGGATGCAGTCATCGCCAAGGTCGGCGATCTCGAGATTCATCAGTCGGAACTCGACCTGGCCTTCGCCAATCTCGATCCCCAGCTGGCGCAGCTTCCGGACGATCAGAAGAAGGTTGCCGCTCTTTCGGCCGCGATCGATGTCAAGCTGCTTGCCGCGGATGCCGCAGCCGAGAAGCTTGATCAAACCGATGAGTTCAAGAAGCGCATTCAGTATCTCTCCGATCGCGAGCTGCATAATGCGTATTTCAAGAAGCATGTCGTCGATACCGTTACCGACGATGAGGTGAAGGCGCGCTACGACAAGGAAGTCGCTGGCCTTCCGAAGCAGGAAGAGGTTCACGCCCGCCACATCCTCGTGAAGACCGAGGACGAGGCCAAGGATATCATCAAGCAGCTCGATTCCGGCAAGGACTTCGCCGAGCTTGCCAAGGAAAAATCCACCGATCCGAACAAAGCTGACGGCGGCGACCTCGGCTATTTCACCAAGGGCCGGATGGTCAAGGAATTCGAGGACGCGGCCTTCGCCCTCGATAAAGGCACCTATTCGAAGACACCGGTGAAGACCGATTTCGGCTACCATGTCATCAAGGTCGAAGATAAGCGCGATGCTCCGCCGCCGCCGTTCGACCAGGTGAAGGACCAGGTACGCCAGCTCGTCATGCGCGACAAGTATCTTGCGCTCCTTGCCAAGGCGAAGGAAACGACCAAGGTCGATATCATGGATGCGACCCTTCAAAAGGGTTACGACGATGCGAACAAGCAGCCGGCACCGGGCGAGCAGCCGCCGGCTCAGCCGCAGCAGTAATCTCCATTCAGGGCCCGGTTTTTCCGGGCCCTTCACTATTATTGTTTGTTGTCGCATTTCCGGGTGGTGAGGCGGTTTTACGCCACCGGCAAAATGCTCTTAAGCAGGTATGATGATGTCCGCTACCGTGTCTCCACTCGCTCCGAAAACCTTTGCCACGATGCCGGCTCTCCGGGGCGTGCGCATGGCGACGGCCTCCGCCGGGATCAAGTACAAGAATCGGACGGACGTCTTGATGATGGTCTTCGACAAGCCGGCGGCCGTTGCGGGTGTCTTCACGCGCTCGAAGTGCCCGTCCGCGCCGGTTGATTTCTGCCGAGCCAACCTGCCCCATGGCGTGGCGCGCGCCGTTGTCGTCAACTCCGGCAATGCCAATGCCTTCACGGGCATGAAGGGACGCCAGGCAACGGCGCTGACGGCGAAGTCGGCGGCTGCCGCCGTGGGCTGCGCGGAGAACCAAGTCTATCTGGCTTCGACCGGCGTGATCGGCGAGCCGCTGGACGCGACGAAATTCGCTGGCGTTCTCGACAAGATGCATGTGGAGGCGACCGGGGACTTCTGGTTCGAAGCCGCCAAAGCGATCATGACCACGGACACCTATCCGAAGGTCGCCACGGGAACCGCCGACATTGGCGGCGTGAGGGTGACGATCAACGGAATCGCCAAGGGCGCCGGGATGATTGCGCCCGACATGGCGACGATGCTTTCCTTTGTCGTCACCGATGCCGATATTGCTCCGATCGCCCTTCAGTCCCTGCTTTCCGACGGGGTCGGGCCGACCTTCAATTCGATGACGGTCGATAGCGATACGTCCACTTCCGACACTCTGATGTTGTTCGCCACAGCTGCCGCTGCGGAAGACGGTCAGGTTCGTGTCGAGCATGCCGACGACCCGCGGCTTGCCGGCTTCCGCAAGGCGCTCAACGAAGTGTTGAAGGACCTGTCGCTGCAGGTCTGCCGCGACGGCGAGGGCGCCACAAAGATGCTCGAAATCACCGTGACGGGCGCCGAGAGCGATGCGGCTGCCAAGCGCGTCGCGCTCTCGATTGCCAATTCGCCTCTCGTGAAGACGGCCGCTGCAGGCGAAGATGCCAATTGGGGCCGCGTCGTGATGGCCGTCGGGAAGGCTGGCGAGATGGCCGATCGCGACCGGCTCGCCATCTGGTTCGGTGATATCCGGGTTGCGGTCAACGGCGAACGCGACCCCGATTATTCGGAGGAAGCAGCCTCGAATGTCATGAAGAAGCAGGACATTCCGGTCAAGGTCGATCTCGGTCTCGGTAAGGGCGAGGCTACGGTCTGGACCTGCGACCTCACAAAAGAGTATGTGGCGATCAACGGCGACTACCGGAGCTGATCGTCATTGTCTGAACCATTGTCACAGAAAGCAAATCTGCCACTCGTACGCAGGCTGGAAGCTGTCGGTTTCCGGGCGTGGCCGGCCTCGACCGTGCAATATGATGGCAGCTGGCAGATAAGGCTGACGGCTGGCCATCCATCAAACCGCCTGAATTCGATCGTGCCGCTCGATCCGTCCGATTATCGCGATGCCGTGGTCCGGCTGCAGAAGGCAAGCCGCAAGTTTGAAGCCTATGGTCGCGCCGCCGTTCTGCGCCAAACGCCGCTTGCCTCGCCGGTGCTGATTGATTTCGTCAGAGAGCAGCAATGGACGCATTTCGACGAGACGGTCGTCATGACCTGCGAGCTGGCGCATGCCGAGCTGCCGGACACGCTCGATCATCTCCCGACCCATGACGTCGGCCGCTTCGTCGATGCCAATCTGGCGACGGATCAGGCTCCCGTGAAGCTGAAGCCCGCACTTGCGGAGATCATCAACGCGATCAAGCCGCCGTGCGGTCTCTTCATGATCGAAGACCCGGCAACCGGCCCGCTTGCGACCGTGCTATGCGTTCAGGACAATGATCTCGCCGGCATCATGTCGCTCTCGGTGGCCAAAGAGCGGCGCCGTGAAGGATTAGGCCTTGAAATACTGACTTCCGCGCTTCGCTGGGCGCGCATGCGAAGCGCCCGCTCCGCGTGGCTGCAGGTAAAGGCAACGAACGCGCCGGCGCTGGCGCTCTACGAACGCCTCGGTTTCCGCGAAGCCTATCGCTACAGCTACTGGCGGCAGGAACAGGCGCAATGAGCGATACCGGCAAGAAGATCGTCCTGGTTGCCGCCTGCGCGCTGATCGATTCCGACGGCCGTATTCTTCTTGCGCAGCGGCCCGAAGGAAAGTCGCTTGCCGGTCTGTGGGAGTTTCCTGGTGGAAAGGTCGAGCCGGGCGAAACGCCGGAGGAGACCTTGGTACGCGAACTCGAGGAAGAGCTGGGCATCAAGACCAAGGTTGCCTGTCTCGCGCCGCTGACATTCGCCAGCCACAGCTATGACACATTCCATCTGCTGATGCCGCTCTATGTCTGCCGGCGTTATGAGGGCATTCCGCAGGGCAGGGAAGGCCAGGCTCTGAAATGGGTAAAACCCATGGCTCTCAGGGACTATCCGATGCCGCCCGCCGATGAGCCGTTGATCCCGATGCTGCAGGATCTCCTTTAGCGAATTGTTACTTTCTTAGGGCAAAATGTTGATTTCGGCAGTGACCGTTAATCGATCATTTATCACCTTCTGCCAAGTATCGGCCTCAATCAAGCAACTCGCGTATCTGTAAAGGGCTTGACGCATGGACGACGATTTCTGGAAAGCTGTCCGGGAGAAAGAACAGAGCTCGAATGCCTCGCGCAGGACGGGCGCGCTCAACCTTGCCTTGCTCTTCGGGACCGCAGTCGTCGCCTTGACGCTTATCCTCACGCCGATGCTCGCCGACAAGTCCAGGTCAAGCGTTTTTGCCAGTGCGCCGGCTGAGTTCGATACGATCACGACCGGATCGATTCCGAAAGAGGAAAACGGCAAACGATATACGATCCGCCGCAGCGTTCTGCAGGAGACGCCGGGCTCCGTCTGTGTGGTCCAGGGGTACGGCTCAGGCACGGGCTGCTGACGAAATTGGATATCCGCCGATGGCGGGAAAGGTTGGGCATGCGTAGGCTGAGGGCTTTTGTTGCAGACGCGCGTGGCGCGACGGCCGTCGAGTACGGTCTCTTGGCAGCCCTGATTTCAGCGGCCCTTATCGGTGGACTGACAACCTTCGGCAACAGCCTGCAAGACACCTTCGACACGGTGTCCAACAACCTCGCCAATCACGCGACGCTGAACTGAGACTCTGACTACGGCTTCAGCTTGTGCTCGTCCACGCGCAGAGCGTCGGCAAGCCGCGCCTTCGCCGAGCCAGGCTGCAACGGCTTCTGCTGACTGTCATGCGGCGCCCACCCCGATGCATAGATGATCGAAAATGTCGCCCTTATCCTGCCGTCCGGATCGGAATAACGCTCCGCGTAGATTTCGGCTGCGCGGAGAAAGAATGCGCGGGTGAGCGGCTTCCGGCTGCGGGCGGCGAGCGGATTGGCCATGCCCATGGCGCGCAAATCCTTCATCAACGGAAAGATGGAATCATAGCGCACGGTATAGGTTTCGGCATCGATCACCGGCAACGCGAAACCGGCGCGTTGGAGGAGACCGCCGACGTCACGCACGTCCGGGAAGGGGATTATACGCGGGCTCGCGCCTCCGGTCATTTCCGCTTCCGTTGCAAGCAGGACGTCCCGGAGCTCCTGAAGCGTCCCCGCGCCGGGGATCGCCGCCAGAAACAGGCCATCCGGCTTCAGCGCGCGACGAATCTGGATGAACACGCCCGGCGTATCGTTGGTGAGATGCAGGTTGAGCGGCGCGAGAACCAGATTGGCCGATTGTGGTTCGAGCGGCAGATCCTCGAGCGGCGCCGTGACCAACGCTTCGCCCGGCGCGGCAAATTCCTGCTCCGTCTCTATCCGCTTCATCGCGCCAATCTTGCCGGTGGCAATCGCCGCCCGCGCCACTGCGCCGGTCATGCCATGCAGTTCCACCGCGGTTTCGAAATGGCGCTCGACGACAGCCAGCCGGTCGGCAAGCTCCTCGGCGGCGATATCCAGGAGGAAGGCGGCTTTCGGATCGGCGTTTTTCCGCGCACGACGGCGGTTTGCTGCGATCACGGCCCGGTCGAAGATCATGTCCATGCGATGTCCATAGTCCCGCAGGCGAAAGGCGGCAAGCCGGATTTTCCTTTTGCCGGGAAACCGCTACTCTCCGCCGATGGGGCTCATCAATTTTGAACGGCCGAGGGCGGTACAATGGACGCATTTCCTGCGGCCGTTTTCCATGCTTGCCGACCTGCTCTATCCGCCGGCTTGCGCCGCGTGTGGTGTCATGACTGCGGATCACCGCGGGCTTTGTCCGAAATGCTGGTCCGGCGTGCGCTTCATCGAGCGGCCTTATTGCGAGGTGCTCGGGCTGCCGTTCTCGCATGATCTCGGCTCGGGCATCCTGAGCGCCGAGGCAATCGCCAATCCGCCGGTGTTTGATCGCCTTCGCTCGGTCGCAACGCATGATCACGCCGTCCGCGATCTCGTCCATGGCCTCAAATATCGCGACAGGACCGATCTGGCGCCGATGATGGCGGGCTGGATGTTTCGTGCAAGCGACGGCATGGTGGAGGTCTGCGATGCACTGGTCCCGGTTCCGCTTCACCGGGGAAGAATGCTGTCCCGCAAGTTCAACCAAGCGGCAGAGCTTGCCCGGCATATCGCTCATCTGTCCGGAAAGCCCTTGTTGCCCGCCACGTTGCTGCGCGTCAAGCGCACCACCCAGCAGGTCGGGCTCGGCGCAAAGGCGCGCGAGGACAATGTGCGGGGCGCTTTTGGGATCGCCAAGGGCCGCGAAAACGATGTCTTCGGCAAGCGGATCGTTCTTGTCGACGACGTTTACACGACCGGCGCGACCGTCGGTGCGGCAAGCCGCGTGCTTCGCAAAGCGGGTGCCGCGGACATAACGGTTTTGACCTTTGCAAGGGCTCTTTCAGAACCTATATGACAAAAACAAAAACGGCATCCATCCGGAGACCAAGCATGGCACCCGTCACCATCTATACGCGGCAGTTCTGCGGCTATTGCGCCCGCGCCAAGTCCCTCCTTACGGAGAAGGGCGTCGACTATGTCGAACATGACGCGACCTTTTCGCCGGACCTTCGCCAGGAGATGATTGGCAAGGCGAACGGCCGGACGACCTTTCCGCAGATATTCATTGGCGCGCAGCATGTCGGCGGCTGCGACGATCTCTACGCACTCGATCGGGCCGGCAAGCTCGACCCCATGCTGGTAGGCTGAGGAAGACCGATGACGTTCAAGGCCGCTGCCATTCAGATGTGTTCAGGCGTCGATCCGGCGAAAAACGCCGCCTCGATGATGCACTTGGTGCGTGAAGCAGCGGCCCAGGGCGCAATCTATGTGCAGACGCCGGAGATGACCGGCATGCTGCAGCGGGACCGGGCCGCGGCCAAGGCCGTGCTTCGCGACGAAACCAACGAGATCATCGTTAAAACGGCATCCGCACTTGCCGCTGAGCTTGGCATCTACGTGCATGTCGGTTCGACTGCGATCGCGCTCGAGGACGGAAAGCTCGCCAATCGCGGCTTTCTCTTCGGCCCGGATGGCAGAATCCTCAATCGCTATGACAAGATTCACATGTTCGATGTCGATCTCGACAACGGCGAGAGCTGGCGGGAGAGTGCCGCTTATCGTCCCGGCTCGGAGGCGCGCGTCCTGTCGCTGCCTTTCGCCGACATGGGCTTTACCATTTGCTACGACGTTCGGTTCCCCGCGCTTTTCCGCGCCCAGGCGATTGCCGGTGCGGAAATCATGACAGTGCCCGCCGCATTCACCAGGCAGACGGGCGAGGCACATTGGGAAATCCTGCTTCGCGCCCGCGCCATCGAAAACGGCGTTTTCGTCATTGCCGCAGCCCAGGCTGGCCTCCATGAGGACGGCCGTGAGACCTACGGCCATTCGATGATCATCGACCCATGGGGGAAGGTGCTGGCTTCCGCCGGCGGTGCGGGCGAGGCGATTATTGTGGCGGACATCGATCGAGCTGCGGTCAAGGCTGCGCATGACAAGATTCCGAATCTGAAGAATGGGCGGGAATTCTCGATCGAAAAGATCCCGGGGGCAGTCGTGGGAGGCGTCGCCGCTTGATCCGTTATTCCCTCAATTGCGAGAATGCCCACGAATTCGAAGCCTGGTTTTCCGAAGGTGCCGATTTCGAACGCCAGCTTGCGTCAGGCTTCCTCACCTGCCCGGTTTGCAACTCCACATCCATATCGAAGCAGCTGATGGCCCCTTCCGTTTCGACCGCCCGCAAGAAGGAGGAGAAGAAGACGCTGGCGATGGACACGGTGCGCCGGGAAGCCTTCGAAGAGCTCAAGAAAGCTATCGCGCACGTCAAGGCCAATGCCGAGGATGTAGGCACACAATTTCCCGAAGAAGCCCGCAAAATCCATTACGGCGAGGCGGATGCTCGCGGCATCATCGGACAGGCGACGATCGACGAGGCTCGGGCACTGGTCGAGGAAGGCATTGAAATTGCGGCTCTTCCGGTGCTGCCGGACGACGTGAATTGATCGTTTATTCGGGCCGCTTCGCCAGCAGCATGTAATTCACGTCCATATCCTTCGACAGGTTCCACTGGTTTGCCAGCGGATTGAAGAAGACGCCGGTGCGCTCGATTATCGTCATGCCGCTTGTCGCAAGCGGCTTTTCCAGCTCTTCCGGGCGGACCAGCTTTTGATACTGATGCGTGCCGCGTGGCAGCCAGCGGAGGATGTTCTCGGCGGCGAAAATCGCAAGAGCGGCGGCCTTCATCGTGCGATTGATCGTGGCGACGTACATCAGCCCGCCGGGACGAACCATTTTCGCGCAGGTCGTCATGAAGAAATCGACGTCGGCGACATGTTCGACCACTTCCATGTTCAGCACGATGTCGAAGATCTCGCCGGCTTCGGCGAGCTGTTCGGCCGTGACCGCACGATAATCGACCGCGACGCCCGATGCCTTGGCATGCGTCGAAGCGATGCCGATGTTTTTTTCGGAAGGATCGGCGCCAACCACGGTTGCACCCATGCGGGCAACGGGTTCTGAAAGCAGACCCCCGCCGCAGCCGATGTCGAGCACGCGCAGGCCTTCCAGCGGCCGCGGGTTCTTGGGGTCACGGCCGAAATTCTCGGCGGCCTTGTCGCGGATATAGGTCAGGCGCACCGGGTTGAACTTGTGCAGTGGCTTGAACTTCCCGGTGGGACTCCACCATTCCGCCGCCATCGCGGAAAAGCGGTCCACCTCGCTCTGGTCGATCGTACTTTTTGCCGCATCGCTCATGCGCCTGCTCCTTGCCTTGCTCGTCCAGTGAAGTCGGACGATCGGCAGCATAAGTCAAGGGGCGGGCAGACGGGGAACGGCAAGACGCGCCTCGAGCGCCGCGCCCATCGCAAGAACATGCTCGTCGGCAAAGCGTCGCCCGACGATCTGCAGTCCGACAGGCAGGCCATTCGTGGCCAGCCCGACCGGCAAGGAAAGTGCCGGCAGTTGCGGCAGCATGTTGAAGGGGCAGGTCATGTCGAGCCCGACGAAACGGCCATCCGGATCGGTGCCGACATAATCATCGTCGCATTCGCTGGCGAGCGGCGCGGTGATCGCACAGGTGGGGCAAAGCAGCGCGTCGTAGGATTCGAAAAGCTTTGCCATATCGCGCCACATCGACGTGCGCAGCAGTTCCACGCGCTTGTAGGCGGTGGCATTCATCGAAAGTCCGCGTTCGATCGCAGCAACGATGGCGGGATCCATTTTTTCCCGGTACTCCGCGATTGTTTCGCCAAAGAAACCGGACATGAAAACGCACCAGAGATCGAACCATTCGTCGTTCACTGAGCGCGTCCAGTGCATCGGGACCTCATCGACGATGGCGCCCGCGCCGCGCAGTTCCTCGGCGGCGGCCAGTATGACCTGCGCGACTTCCGGCTGGATCCGGTAGTAGCCGAGGTCCATCGACAACGCGAAGCGTTTGCCTTCCAGGTTGCCGTTTCGCGCCACTTGCGACACAAAGCCGATCGGCAGCGAGGAAATATCCTCGTCGCTCGGGCCGCATGTCGTTTCCATGAAGGCGATGGCGTCACCCACCGTGCGCGCCAGCGGGCCGAAATGCGAGATGTTGTCGAAGAGGCTCGGCAGGATCGTCATCGGAATCCGCCCGAGACTCGGCTTCAAGCCGACCGTGCCGCAGAATGCCGCGGGAATCCGCACCGAGCCGCCCATGTCCGTGCCTTCCGCGAAAGGGACGACGCCCGTAGCGACCGCAACCGCCGAGCCCCCGGAGGACCCGCCGGAAGTCCGCGCTGGTTTCCACGGATTGCGGGTTACACCCCAGCGAGGGCTGCTGGTGAAACTCGCAAAGGCGAATTCCGGCGTGGTGGTCTTTCCCATCAGAATTGCGCCGGCGGCTTGCAAGCGCCGGATACAGAGCGCCGTTTCGCCGGGCACCCAATCGCCCTTGGTCCAGGAGCCCAGCGTCGTCAGATCGCCCGCGGTCGGGGTCAGATCCTTGGCAGCGAATGGCACTCCGTGCAGCGGGCCGACCGCTTCGCCGCGGGCGACGGCGCGGTCTGCGGCGCGGGCAGCTTCGAGCGCCTGGTCCTCACGGATGACGGTGAACGGGTTCAGGGTTTCGCATACAGCCTTCGCGCGCCGAAGCGATTCGGCCACCACGCTTTCGGAGGTGAACAAGCTCCTTCGGATTCCGCTTGCGATTTCCATTGCGGGAAGGTCCAGCGGATGTGGCGTTGCGGTTTCCAGTGGCGTGTTCATCGTGTCCTCTGCCAGTTCCATCGGGTCATTGCATTTTGGTGCCAAAGCGTGCTTGCTGCGCAAACCGTGTTATGCGGCTTTTTGATCGCCAGGGCCATTCATGAGTTCCGTTCCGAGAACAAGCACCCAGATGCCGTCCTTCGACGTCTGGAATGCGAGCCTTGCCAATGCCGCGAACGCTATCGGTTCGCGTAGCTTTCCAGACGCGTTGACTTCGGCGCTCCGCCTGCTTGCATCCTTCCAGATGATGAATGGTTTCATCTATTCGCCGGATGGCCATGCCTTCGATCTCTACAACGAGAAGATCATTGCCGAGCGCGCGATCATCGTCGATCGCTATCTCGCCGGTGCCTTCGTGCTCGATCCGTTTTACGACGCAATCCGCAACCACCGCAGTGAGCGGATGATCGTAATGCGTGAAATCGCACCGGACGATTTCCAGCAGTCTGAATATTACCGGCTGCATTACGCAGCGACCGAGATCGTCGACGAGATCGGTTTCGTCATGATGCTGGAGAACGGCTTCACCGCCGTGCTTTCGCTCTCGCGCACCGGATCGGCGCCCCTCTTTTCGACGGAGGATCTGGAGCGGCTGAAATCCGCCGCTCCAGTTGTTTGTGCTTTCGGTGAGCGGCACTGGTTTCACGTTTCCGGCCTTTCGCTGGAGATCAAGAATGCAGCACCTGCGGCGAGGATCGAGCATCCCCTTCTGACGAAGCGCGAGCTGGAAATCGTCACGCTGGTCCTCAAGGGGCATTCCAACCTCTCCATTGCCGCGGTCCTCGAGCTGTCTCTGAACACGGTCAAAGTTCACCGTCGGCAGATTTACGCGAAACTCAATATTTCCAGCCAGGCTGAGCTCTTCCGGCTCTTTCTGGCGTGAGACCGGCCCAATCGGCCGGGCCTCGTTTTGATGTTATTCGGCGAAATCCATCTCGGGAGGAGCCGCCTGGAACAAGCGCGTCAGGTAAGCGAGATAGACGATGCCTATAAGGAGCCAGAAGAGGCCGAGCATCTTGGCGTGAACGTCAAGCTTCCAGAGCAAGAAGAGATCGCAGACTGCAGCCAGAGCTGGAATGACCAGGCCGATCAGCGCGCCGAGCGGCTTCACCTGGGCATCACCCTTCATGTAGAGCGCAATCACCGAGACGTTGACGGCGGTGAATGCGAGAAAGGCGCCGAAGTTGATGAAAGAGGTCGAGGTCGTGACGTCCATCGTGAGTGCCAATAGACCGACGATGCCAACGAGGACAAGGTTCAAGATCGGCGTATGCCACTTCGGATGGAGGTTGCCGAAAAAGGAAGACGGCAGCACCCTGTCGCGGCCCATCGCGTAGAGCAGGCGGCCGACGCTCGCCTGCGCAGCGAGACCCGAGGTGAATTGCGCAACAACAAGAGTTGCAAGGAAGATCGTGACAAAGAGATCGCCGCCGATCGATTTGGCGATTTCAGTTGCTGCTGCGTCGACAGAGACGAAGTCCATGCCCGGATGAGCGAGTTGCGTGAAGTAGGCCGCGACGACGAATATCAGCCCGCCGGCAAGCGCCGTAATCAGGATCGCTTTCGGCATGGTGCGCTTCGCATCCTTGGTTTCTTCAGTCAGCGTCGAAACGGCGTCGAAGCCGAGGAAGGAATAGGCGGCGATCGCCGCACCGGCGACGGAGGCCGAGAACGGGACGTCAGCCTTGAAGAACGGTGTCGCGGAAACCAGGCCGCCCGGGCCGCTTGCTGCGATCACATAGCGTGCGGCGAGGAAGACGAAGGCGATAAGCACGCCGAGCTGCACCAGCATCAGAATAAAATTGACGCGGTTGGCGAAAGCGATGCCGACGACGTTGACAAGCGTGGTGAGCACGATGAAGCCCAGGATCCAGACATAAGCCGGAATGGCCGGAAAAGCGGAAGTCAGGTAGGCGGCACCGATCAGCCAGATGACCATGGGCAGGAAGAAATAGTCGAGCAGTACCGCCCAGCCGACGAGAAAGCCGACGCTGGGGCTGATCGACTTGCGGGCATAGGTATATGCCGATCCGGCCACCGGATAGACACGGGCCATGACGCCGTAGCTGATGGCGGTAAGCAGGATCGCTGCTGCCGCAACAAGATAGGCCATTGCCGTCGTGCCCTGGCTTACAGTCGCGAGCGCGCCGAAGGTGCCGAAGACGATCATCGGCGTCATGTAAGCCAAGCCGAAGAGCACGACGGACCAAAGTCCGAGCGCCCGGTCGAGTTTCACTCTATCAGTCATATGTTCCGCCTCCGCGAAGAGTTGTCGTTTGTTTTTTTGAAACTGCGCAGGTGCAGGTCATCCCTAGCTGTTCCGCGCAGGTCTCGCCTGCATTTTCTTATTATGAAGAAAAGATGAACGAGCGCGGGGCAGTCGAATATAACCCCAAAGTGTTATGTGGAGATGGTGGTACTCAGCCGTGTGCTTGCCGCAGGAAGTCATCCGCGGCCATCAACTCGAGTTGGACCGAAAAGCGGTTTCGCAGCAGTTCCAGCGAGGCTTCGTGCGTTTGGTCGTCGCCGCTGCAGAGGGCATCCTCGATGAGTATGATGCGGTACCTAAGGTCGACGGCCCCGAGCAACATCGCCATGACGCAGACATCAGTTTCGCCGCCCGTAATCACCAGCGTTTCGACTGCTTGCCTTCGCAAAGCAATATTGAGCCTGCCGTCGAGCCATGGGGAATAGATTTTCTTGTCGAATAAGGAAGCCGGCGGCACCAGCCTTTGCAGTGCAGGTACAAGCTCCAGCATCTCCGCCGGCAGATGTTCGCCGGTCATCATCCACCATTTTTTATAGTAATCGCGCCAAGAGCCTTTTGCCGCGTCCTTCGTTTCCGGCGTCAGGAAGCGCGTAAAAATGGTGCGTT
Source organism: Rhizobium sp. SVR5-9E (assembly GCF_056755095.1). NCBI lineage: Bacteria > Pseudomonadati > Pseudomonadota > Alphaproteobacteria > Hyphomicrobiales > Rhizobiaceae > Rhizobium > Rhizobium sp. SVR5-9E. The sequence continues at coordinate 77,350 of NZ_JBNDHS010000019.1, forward strand.
CGGGGTAGCTCGAGGCGATCTCAAGCACCCGCGGCAGCACGCGATCCATCCACGCGACATGCCAAGGCGTGTCTTCCGCAAACAGACGTTGCATGTCGACACAGATATGGCGCCAGTTTTCGAGCGTGCCGCTATTCAATGGAATCTCCTTCGGACCCTCTAATTCGGCGTAGGGTCAAAGGGTTCCTCAATCTTGGTGAGGATGGAGTGGCGCACGTCCGGATCGATGAGGTGATGGCTCAGGGGATCGCAAAGATGCTGATTTCGTTGGCGATGCCGCGAAGCGCGACTTTTTGCGATATGGGATTGAGACCGCGATCCGTCAGAAGGTTGAAGGCGCTCGGGTCGCCAAGCACGGAGCCGGTGGCGAAGATTTCACGAGAGGTGGCAAGGTGCTGAACGCGCGAGGCGATATTCACCGTTTGCCCGAAGTAATCCTGCCGCTCGTTGAGGTTAACGGCGATGCATGGGCCCTCATGGATGCCGATCTTTAAAAGCAGGTCCTCGCTGCCGCGCTCGTCGTTGAGTTTGCGCATCGCCTCGCGCATCCGCATGGCTGCGACGACAGCGCGATCCGGAGTCGGGAACGTGGCCATCACCGCGTCGCCGATCGTCTTGACGACGGCGCCCGCCTCCGCTCCCACGATTTCGTTGAGGATACCGAAATGCGTTTTCACCAGATCGAATGCCGCCAGATCACCAACCCTTTCATAAAGCTCGGTGGAGCCGCGCAGGTCGGTGAAGAGGAAGGTCAGGCTGGTGATCTTCAGACGCTGGTCCACTTCTATGGTGTCCGTGCGGAAGATATCGCGGAATGTCTGGTTCGAGAGCAAGCGCTTGGCAGTCAGGAAGGGACGGCGGCGGCCAAGCAATTCGTGCAGCGCGTCGTTTGCAACGGCGACCGATGGCAACGTGCGAACATCGGTGTGGTTTTCCAACGAAATGCGCATCGGGCCGGGCCGCAGCTCGAGAGGCTCGCTGTGCCGGTGAGCTCGGTCGAATACGAGCGAAAGACTCTGTCGCTCTTTGGTCGGCTCGCCTTTGACATCGAGAAATTGCGCCGAGTGGGTGACCGGCTCGAAGACGATGACGAACTCTGCCGGCAACTGCAAGGAGATGACCGCCTTCTCGCCGGGCGGGAGTTCCAAGCATTCAACGATGAATTCGTCGATCTTTTCCTCAAACCCGTCCTCGGGCAGATCGACCCCTGAACTCCAGTAGATTTGCCGGTAATACTCCAACGGCGGCAACTCGTGAGGATTGTGGGCTTCAATGTGGCGTACACGGGGACTGACGGTGAAGGTCACCTCAACCATTTCGTCCAGCGTCGGCTCATAACCGGCCGCGCAAAGCGCGCAGCTATACTCGTCGCTCTGCACGGTCCTCAGGGAGGTATTGGCATCCAGCACGCCGCCGCAGCCTGGGCAGAGTACGTTCCATGAC
>NZ_JBNDHS010000020.1:0-78215 GCF_056755095.1 Rhizobium sp. SVR5-9E
AGCTTCGCGAGCCGGGCTTCCGCCTGCTGCGACCGCTCCAACAGACCGGACACCAGACTGCGCAACGCATTCAGCGAAAGCGTGTCGGCATGCTCGGGGGAGGGGAGCCGCTTCTTCATGACAGAATCGAATCATGATTTGCCCCGGCAAGAGAATCCCCGGGCTAGCAATCAACTCTCAAAGCGCAGGGTTATGCACACTTCTATGCTCTCTCACTGAAACGCTGCCACCGATTTTGCCCCACGTACTCGCTGATGCAAGGAGCGGGGGAGGGGAGGGGACGGACCAAGCCGCGCCCGGGCGGTGGGCGCCCCGGCGCGCGTCTGCCAACCGGGTTTGAATATTCCGTGATCGGTTTAGCGGCGGCTCGCGTGTCGTCAGCGATAGTCTCGCGGTCGTGCGGCTTCGCTTTCGCCTCCCACGGTAAGTGATGCCGGTACCTCTTTTACATGCTCCCTGCCGCGACGTCGGGGAGGGCTGATCAGCCGTCATGACCGAGATGATGAAAGACGCGTAGCCAGAACGAATAGTCCGAGCTTCGCCCGTTGCCGCGCGCATGAATCGCGCACCACGCGACTGCGGTTTTGGCGTTATGTCCATAGACCAGGCGGGCAGCACCAGCCGCCGCGTCCACAGAAATGCCTTCAGACTCCGCAGCGTCCAGCCGGCCGGCCAGCGCATCAATCGGATTTTGCATCGACGATGTCCTGTCACCGTCCAGCGCGAGTTGATCATGATTGGATGCCGGACGTTGAAACCGCAATGGGCCACGATCACGTGCCGTCCTCTGGCAGCCTCTCAGGCTCGTCGTCCTTCGATGCAGGCTAATTTTATTATGTTACAACAAAAAACGCAGCGCAAGCCTTCATAAATCCCGTATTACGTGTTTTAATGCACCTATATGGAGGAATTGCTGGCCGTAAGTTGTTGCTGTCGGCCCGCACACGCTAACCGTTGTGACAGCAAAATGTCTTTTCAAGCCAAGATTCCCACGAGTCTCATACAGACCGGCATTGCAATCCTCTCGGAAGATGCCGACTACTACCTGATGCTCTCGCACGTGCTCGCCACCGACGGTTATCCCGCGCTTCTCGCCGACGGCGTCGAGGCTGCGATCGCCTTGATCGCCGAAGGGAAAGTCGCTGCAGTGCTCGTCGATTGCCAGCCGGGATCGGCTGTTCTTTCCGAGCTTTCCTCGCGCGTCAGACAGGAGAGCCTCCCAGGCAATGTGCCCATCATTGCGCTGGTGGCAGGCGGCGTGCCCTTTATCGACGTGTTGAAATCGGGCGCCGATGAAAACTTCATCCGACCCCTGAAACCCTCAAGGCTTCTCTCCTACCTTCATTCGCGGCTGGGGGGAGGGGACTGGGGCGGACCCTTTGTCCACACCACCGCCGCATCCCGGCCTTCGGCTTGACCCCGACACACGCCAGGCTTTCGTAGATGGCAGCCCGGTCGGCCTCAGCCCCATTGAGTTCCGCATCCTGTCGGCCTTGATGACGACGCCGGGGCGGGTTTTTGCAAGGCTCGATCTTATCGAGGCTGTCTGGCCGGCCGGCAATTTCGTCGATCCGCGCACGGTCGACGTACATGTGGCGCGTCTTCGCCGGTCGCTGCAGAAGGCCCTTGGGCGCGACATCATCCGGACGGTTCGCGGCGAGGGCTATGCCGTCAAGACGACGTAACACCGTCACATTCGCGTGGCGGCCGTCACGCAATCTTATCGAAATCTTCGTCCAGGCTTCGTTGTATGAAGTGGTCACTCCTCCTTACGCTTGAACCGTTTGGTGCGGGAGGAGGATCCCATGCAGAATGAGAAGCAGCGTGACGAACGGCCTTCGCGATATCGCAATACGGCAGCCCTCATCCAGACGTCGGCGCCGCATTTCGCCGCCGCCCATCTCAACGGTCTGATGGCACTTTATGTCAGGCCGCTGAAAGGACGGCGGGTCGAGATCGGCGTGCCCAACGGCAAGTCGCGGGAGGTGACCGATTTCGTGCGCTGTTCCTATCTCGGCCTCGACAATCATACAGCGATCACCACCGGTGCTGCGGCGCTGGTCATGCATTATGGCGCGCTTCACTGGTCCTGCGCGCGAACCAGGTTGAACTTTGCAGCCCTTGGCGAACTGGAGGAGGCGCTCTCAGACCTCTTTGATGCGCGCGTGATCACCTATTCGACCGTGCTCGCCGCCAATATGAGCGCCTTGCCACTGATTGCTTCGGGGGCGCTGACGGAGGGTGTGAAGCCGGTCATGGTCTTCGACCGCCTGGCGCACGCAACGCTTGCCTATCACAAGCCGGTCGTCGCCGAGGAAGCCGATGTGCGCACCATATCTCACAACAACCTTGCGGATCTGGAGGAGATCTGCCAGGCGCATCCCTGTGTCGCCTTCATTTGCGACGGCGTTTATTCCATGGGCGGAAGCGCTCCGGTGGCCGCACTCCTCGAATTGCAACGGCGCTATGGTCTGTTCCTCTACATCGATGATGCGCATGGCATCTCGATCTTCGGCGAGAAGGGCGCAGGCTATGCCCGCTCGCAGATACCGCATGGGCTCGGTGACCGCACGATCATCGCAGCCTCCCTCGGTAAAGGCTTCGGCGCATCCGGTGGCATGCTGATGCTCGGCACAAGCGAGCACGAGGAGATCTTTCGCCGTTTCGCGCTCGCCCATGCGTTTTCGGCTTCGATCAATGTTGCTGCAATCGGAGCGGCGGCGGCCTCAGAAAGGCTCCATCGCACGGAAGAACTCGGGCTGCGGCAGCGGAGACTTGCTGCAAACATTGCGCTTTTCGATGAACTGGTGCCGACGGCCCAGGCGGGATCGCCGCTGCCGATCCGGACGGTCGTCATTGGCGAAGAGCTGGCGGCAATCGGCGCGGCAAGGCTCGTCCTCGATGCCGGAAGTTATGTCTCGGCGATTTTCTTCCCAACTGTGGCCTCCGGTCGAGCCGGCTTGCGAATTTGCCCGACCGCCGATCACACCGTGGATGAGATTCGCGCGCTTGCAGCAGCAGTTAACGGCGCGTTGGAGCGGTAGGGAGCCGGCGAGGGATCTGGCCGACGGGGCCAAGGATCCGCCATCAAGACAGGAGGCGGGATACGGTCTCGATCAGCTTCTCTTCATTGTAGGGTTTGTCCAGTACGGCATCGAAGACGTTTGGATGAGCTCGACCGATACCGCCCTGCGCGCCGGTGACCAAAACGATAGGGATGTGGGCGAGGTCTTTATCTTCCCTCATCGTCTTTGCGAGCTCAAGGCCCGTCATCAGCGGCATCATAAAATCCGTTACCACAAGCGCTGGGTTCTTTTCACGCACCAGAGCAAGGGCTGCCCTTCCATGAGGAGCCGACGCTACTTCGTAACCGGCATCCTCCAGCATCATGACGAGCACGTCGGCAATCAGGAATTCATCCTCGGCGATCACGATCAGCGGCATCCAGCTCCTGCTTCCTCTTCAAAATGCTAGAGTCCGACCGGTTTTGCCAATCCCGTCGTCGCGCCGGAGACAGGCTCCAGCGGCGGTCCAACCAACAGTCCTTTCGACCCGAAGCCGATTTCGCGGATCACCGGTTCGTAAGCTCTATCTCTCACCTTCAGCACCGAAATGGTCCGTACGAAGCGAGAGCTGATCTCTACATGGCGCAGCATCACCAGATTATCCAGGAGGCTGGAGATTTCCGATCCCGGCGCCATGACGCTCGGGCCAAAAAGCTCGCGCAATTCCCAGGTCGCAATAGCCGTAACGCCAAGCGCCCGTAGTTCGTTCGTAAGCGCCGCAAAAAATTCCACCAGGCGCGGCGGGTAGATTGCGGCGCGTTCGAAACCACCCAGTCCGTCGATCAGCAAACGCTTGGTACGCTGTGCCCTTACTTCGTCGAGTAGCCGATGCCCGAGCTTGTCGAGAAGGTTTTCGGTCATCGGATTCCAGATGACCTTCAAGGTGCCCGCTTTCACCGGCTTATCCAGATCCAGCCCAAGCGCGCGGGCCTTGCTCATCAGCCGTTCAGGGGTTTCGTAGAAGCCGAAATGCAGCGCCGGCTCTTCCTCGCTGGCGCGCGCCAGGAAATTCAGACCAAGTGAAGTCTTGCCGCAGCCGGAGGGACCAAAAACGAGCGTAACAGAACCGTCCTGCAGACCGCCGCCCACCATTGCGTCCATGCCTTCAGTTCCCGAAGTCAGCACCTCAGACGCAGCCTGATCGGGAACGCTTGATGTTGCGAGTGCTGCTTCAAGCCGCGGATAGACAACGATCCCAGCTGAAGTGATCTCGAACTGATGATGACCGCCTAAAGCGGCACTTCCTCTGGATTTCCTGACTTGCAGCCGTCTTACGGAGCGCACCCCGACCAGCTCATTATGTAGGTCTATGACCCCATCCACCATCGTATGCTCAGGGCTATCTTCGGCAACGCGTGTACTGGTCAAGAAAAGGACGGAGCAGCCAACGAACGCCGCCTGACTTTGCACCTCGGCAACGAAAGTCTTGACGTCGATATCTGTGTCTGCACGATCGTGTGCGTTCAGCAGGCCGTCAAAGACCAAAAGGGTTGCCCCCTGTCGCGCGATCTCCTCCCGGATCAGCTTTACTACGGCCGACAGACCCTCGTCCCTTAGCGTCTGAAAGACGCTGACGTAGGACACCTTCGTGCCGAGTTTTTCCCGGTCAAAAAAATCGAGGGTTCCGAGAGCCTGAAAAAGACGCTCATGGGTTTCTGCCAACAGGGTCACATAGAGAACCGACCTGCCGCTGGAAATGCTCGCGAACGCGACCTGATTGGCAAAGATCGTCTTGCCTGCGCCTGGATGGCCCTGCACGATGTATGAGGCGCCCTCGACCAATCCTCCTTTGAGGATCGTGTCCAGGCCTGCGATTCCCGTCGTCAGTCGTGGAAGTGTTTGTGTCAAAGAGGCCGTCCCGTCTCGCTGTGTTAGCCGCACCGTAGGATCGTCACGCGAATTTGCAACCGTTTATCGCCTTAGGGGTTTCTTCATCGAGAATAGGCGTTATGGTCTTCAGACTACTCTTGCGTCAAAATTGCAGTCCCTGAGGGAATGGACCGTATGCCAGCTCTCGACGACCAGCCGCATTTACCAGACTTCGAAGGCAGGTTTCTCGAACTCGAGGAAACCGTAAAAGCTGCACGTCCCGGCCATGACGCGGCAGCTTTCCTCGCTGCCATCGTCGAGTCATCTGAAGATGCCATTATCAGCAAGAGCCTCACCGGCACCATTACCACCTGGAACAAAGCGGCCGAAAGGCTCTTTGGCTATAACGTCGGCGAGGCCGTCGGTCAGCCTGTAACGATGCTCATCCCCGAGGATCGGCTCGACGAAGAGCCCGGCATCCTGGCGCGGATTCGCGCCGGCGAGCGGATCCAACATTTTGAGACGATCCGCCGGCGGAAGGACGGAACACTGATCGACGTCTCTCTGACAATTTCCCCGATCAGAGATCGCAAAGGTAGAATCATCGGTGCATCCAAGATCGCGCGCGACATCTCGGAGCGAAGGCGTGCCGCAGAGCATCAGGATCTGTTGCTGCGGGAAATGCACCACCGCGTGAAAAACCTGTTCGCCATCACGAGTAGCATCATCACGCTGGCGGCGCGCAATGCCAGTTCGGCCGCCGCGCTGGCAGCAGACATGAAGGACCGGCTGGTGGCCCTTTCGCGTGCTCATGAGATGACCCTGCCGAGCTTCACCGGTGACGATGCGTTTCGCGAGAGGCCTGCGACGTTGTTTCAACTGTTGTCGAGTATCCTGAAGCCGTTCGCGGAAGAAGATGGCAGCCGATGGACGCTAACGGGTGAAGACATTGAGGTTCCGAAAGAGCACGTCACCAACTTAGCTCTCCTTTTCCACGAGCTCGCGACCAACGCTGCCAAGTACGGAGCGCTGTCGGTACCGGGGGGCAGGCTGGAGATTCAGGCTGTTTCGGAAGCTGAGACGTTCCATCTGCTCTGGAAGGAGATCAACGGGCCTGACCAGCCCGCTGCTCCAGGTCACCAGACGGGTTTCGGAACCAGACTAGAGGCAATGGTTACGCGCACTCTGCAGGGCGAGATCATACGGGAATTGCGGCCGGAGGGCCTCCGCCTCTCCCTGAAGGCTCCTGCAGGGTTTCTGACGAACCCTCAATAGTCGGTCCAAGAGCCCAAAGCTTCTACGCAGGGTCGCAGCCACACTAATACCACCAAAATGTAAGGTTGACCCCAGTGAGCCCGTGGCCTACTAAGCACTGTCGATACTTTGTTTGCCGATCTTTGCTTTTGCGAGCGCCTCGCGCCTCTTGATCATCTTTCCCTCTCAAAAGTCGAAACAACCGCCGTGCGTCGCCCGGCGGGCAGATCAATCTTTGCTATGGAAGGGTTCGTTATGACCACTGGCACAGTTAAATGGTTCAATGCCACCAAGGGCTTCGGCTTCATTCAGCCTGACGACGGCAGCGCCGACGTTTTCGTTCACATCTCCGCCGTCGAGCGCGCCGGCATGAGCTCGATCGTTGAAGGCCAGAAGCTCGGCTTCCAGCTGGAGCAGGATCGCAAATCCGGCAAGATGTCTGCAGGCCAGCTTCAGGCCGCTTAAATTTCAAGCCTTCCATGACCACGGATGTACTGGCATGGCGGGTAAAGCATTGAAGGCCAGGCTGACGTCTGGCCTTTTCCGTCTGAACTTTGTGGCCGATGAGTCCTAGCAGACGGGCGATCGTTACCTGCGGCACGAAGACGCGCTCCGGTCCAGGTTGGTTCCATATCTGGAAAACCGCTGCATAAGACCGGATAGCCCTTGTCGCGGACATTGGCCGCGAGCGTTTCCCATAAGAGGTACTGAGATGAACAGCACCACCATAGCCGCACCGACGGCCGAGTTGACGCCAACCCAAATAAGGGGGTTGAAACTTGCGAAGGACGGCGACCTTTATCCTCAAGATGCAAAAAGGTGGACGCATCTCAATGCCACCGTCACCTATGCAAGGTCTGACCGCTTCAAGGAACGCCCGATCAAGGTAAAGTTCATAACGGCCGCCACTTTGGAGCAGCTCCGAGAGCAGGGGTTGGTGCGCGGCCTTAATCCCGACGTCAGCACCGCGGATTCCGCGCACGCGATAACGATGGCGGGAAAGATGTGGCTGTTGAAGCACAAGTGACACGGCCATCCGGTAGCGGGCATGATGACCGGCCTCGGGATGTCGCGCCTCTCGAGTTCGGATCAGTCGACCTCGACTGTCAGACATGCGGCGCGTGCTGCTCGTATTCGTCGGATTGGCCAAGGTTTACCACGGAAACCGACGAAGCCCTCGAAAGGGTTCCGGCGCATTTCGTCGCCGCAGATCAACGAGGCATGCGCTGCGACGGCTCGCGCTGTTTAGCGCTGCTGGGCCGCGTCGGCGCACAGACATCTTGCCTCGTCTATGAAGTTCGACCCCACGTGTGCCGTGCATGCGTTCCCGGCGATCATGCTTGCATCACAGCGCGAAACGCGTTTGGACTGTCCTAGACGGAGAGTTGCGCAACTCGCTCGTCGACGGCTCACAGCATCCGCGCCTCGCGTCCGCTCCGTCTCTCTACATTGTTATAATAGCTTGAGACTTGTTGCACCGACCGATGGCGCGATTGATCCATGGCCACAAGCAAGGAAAAGTTTCGAATGGCAGCCTCGGTAGGGTAGCCAGACTGTAGACTGTGGGTCGAATAGTCTATGGGATCCAATCCGCCATCGCTGCCCTTTGTTGACGATTGCGTTGATGGCCTGTGGCTCGATGGCCCGCCGCGAGACGGTGTTCCCATTGGTCGATTGCCCGAAACACGATGCATTTCTCGATCTTCGCCGCAAGCAGCCAGCCGTTCAAGGCATCCACGGGGCACCGATCAGGTAGACGACCTCGTCGCGATTGCCCTCGCTGGCCTTAGTGCGGCCGAGATAGATCGAGATCGAAGGCAGCGTCGTGCCGTCCCGGCTCCTCGGCCGTGATCTGTTTCACGGCGGAGAGACGCAATCTCGATGCGGCGCCGGCCACCAGATCCGAAGGCGACCATGAGGATTGTCCGGTCGCGCAGGTCACGCAGGCTGCCGGTGCGGCAGGTTGCGAAGAAACGGGCCAAGACGTCGGCTGTTAGCGCTTTCTTGCTGCTGCGCTGACGGGGTCGGGCGCTGGCCCGAACCGCCAGCCGGATCGCGGACTTCAGCGCAGGGGAGGGAAAGGCACCTTCCAAGCCGCGCCATTTGGTCAGCGTCGCAGAGTGCGCCAGCCGCCGCCTGACCGTCGAGGCCGCATGCTGCCCTGTGGTGCTCAGGAACCGCGGTCACGCAGCGTCTGTTCCACCGCATCTGGCATGCTGTGGTCGGCATCGATCTCGTGCAGCTCCGCGCGCCAGCGATGGTGGGCCGCCAGTCGCGGCCACCGACCATGCTTGCAGGTAGGCAAGGTCCGAGGTCAGCGCCCGGATCAGATGGCGCAGCGTTTCGACGTCGTTGTCGGTCAACAGCTCGGCGAGCTCCTCCCGGCGCTCGCCTGATGGACCGCTCACAAAGCCAAAGAGATTTCTATCGGAACGTTTGCCTCCCGGGCAGCCCCAATGAACGCCTCCCGCGCCTGGTCTGGCGTCGCTATTCCGGCTGCAACATCGGCACAAATTTGAATAGCGTTAGTATAGGCGTTGCCTTCTTTTTGAGGCCATGAGCTCGTAAGGATGTCCACTGCATCTTTGGTCGTGTTGACTGACAGGATCTCGCCAGTTTTGTTGCAGATTACCAAAATGGGTGTGATCCACCGCCTGTTAGTCATGGCCCGAGCCCCCTCAACAGCAGCGATTACGTTACGCACGTACAGCAGGTTCGCAACATCCAAAAATTCGAGGCGCACACGTTTCAGCGCGTAGCGATATGAGCTTCCTGGACCGCCTCCAGAAAGGCAAGGCGGGCTTGAAACGGAGAGAACAATCCTTCACCGGCCCCAGAGCACATCTGAAGTGCACGAAAGAAGGCCGTTCCGCTGGTGGTAGGCCATTCTGTGGTCAAAAGATCGAAGGCTTGCGCGGCGTTGCCGACCATCTTCCATCTGCGGTTTGCTGTCCAATGCAGCAAAACAGCCGATCCCCACGTGTTCTCGGGGATTGTCATTGTACGGGCTTTCTGGTCCGCGTCGTGCAGACAAATACTTAACTGGGCTGAATGAAGGAACTTCAATAGCGTCCGCAAATTAGATTTGGCTTATGCAGTCGCGCCTATCAACGCCATTCGAGCCGCGAGCATGCTGCTCAGCCGTCGAGCCGGAAGGCGAGGAAAGAGGAAAGTCGCGGCTTGTGAGAAAATAACAGCGATGCATTCAATATTAGCTATGAGCGATCTTATATCTAGTCGGAAGAGTGCAGCGTGCAGTTGGAAGAGTCCGAGTTTGAGCGAGTTACATATTACCAAGCGGGAGAGGGAAATCCTCACTCTGATGTGCGACGGCAAGAGCGCACAAGAGATTGCTATGATCCTTGGGTGCTCGGTGCATACCGTTCGAACGCACATCGAATCTCTCAAGGATACCTTCTCCGTCTATAAGGACACGGCGCTCGTGGCGGCAGCTATTCGCAAGGGCGTGATTGAATGACCGCTCCGAGCGAGCATCTCGAAAGCCCAGGCGATCTCCGTGGAATATGGCACTGAAGTCCGTGCCTGCGACCGTGATGCCGGCCAAGTTCTGCGCGTCAGTGTCACGAATGCCTCCTTTTGTTGTGGGCACGGCTCCGCTGGGGACCCAGGCTGCCAGAACCGATCTACTTAGTTGCCGCTCAATACGCCCCCTAAGGCGTGGCGGCATCTGCTACCCAATAGGGGAATTTTCTGCGCAACTTGTTATCAACACAATGCGCCTCTAGATGATGGTCATCGGCATTGCTGATTGAGCGCTGGCATGCATCTGTCGCTCGCAAGGCCGCAGTCGCTTTCTGCTTTTGACCACGGATGTACTGGCACTGGTTTGAGATGCGATGTGAGGAAGGTCGGTGCGATTTCGCTCCGGCCTTTTTTGTTTTCTGATCGTCAAAAGCAAAGGGCCGCAAAAAGGTTCGCAAATTGTACTGATCGCCCTACATCCTTCTAAGCAAGGAGAGCGATATGACCTGTCTCATGCATTTTGCAGCTAGCTCGAATGGTGATCGCTGGTTTTTAGGTACTGACGATGTCACCAAGGAGGATTTCGTCCTCCACCGCGGTAACCCCTCCTCCGGAGGGCATGAGACGATATCTGCTGTTGAGGTGTTTCTGAATACGCGCCCCTTCGGTCCAGAGCGCGACGCTTTACTTGCGATGCTTGCAATGCGCGATGATCATAACGCGCCAGACTCTCCTGCACCGTCGGAGCGGTGAGGTTGAGGAATCGCCCACGCTAACCACGCCACCAGCCCGTCCGGGAGCACCGTGGCCGAAATCGGCCTCGCTCTTCCAAGAATGGCGATCAGCCAACCAACGATCATGATGAAACCCGGTTGAGGCGGGTCACGTTGCAATCCTCACGGAGGATTCGCCATGCGTGTGCATTTGGGCGTCATCTATGTTGCACTCCTCGCCGGAAGCGCATCGGCTCAAACGCTGAACACAGATGATTTCGTCTTCGCCAACCAAGCAGCACAGGTCATCGGCGGTGCTGATGCCTGCGGTTATAAGCTTGACGATGAGAAGCTTACCGCGTTCATGGCCAAGATAGCCGACCTCGACGCAACATCGAGAATGCAGTTCACCAATGCCCAAGGCATGCAGGCGCGGGTGATCAATTCGATGATTGAAAAAGAGAAGAAGGCCCAGTGCGCGCTTCAGGCCAAGATGGCCCAAGAGTATGGCATCAGTCGCTGACTATCGAGACGACACGATACCGGCAACGCTTCGGCGCAGCCAGGCTCGTTACTGACAGCCCGTGTGGCGGGTTTTTCTTTTGGAGATGTGAATGCATATCGTCGAGCTGCTGATATACATGCTCGCCGCCCACGGGCGGCCTGCAAGGTGGCATATGCAGTGATGATTTTCGCAGAGCTGAGCTGAGGCGGTGCTCCCAGTAATACGAAATCACTTCGGAAGCCTTGCGATGCAGAGCCTCCGAGGTGGCGTGGAGTAAGGAGATCGGCAGATGTCTCAATCTCTGCTCTCAGATGAGAGCAGAGATTGCAACATCAGCGTCTACGCTTCAACCATTCAAGCTGCCGATCCGCTCAAGGTGCGCTTGTTCGCGCGTTGGAACACCAGGATACCTCCATACCGCTTCGGCCTCACAGTTGCCCTTCCTTTTAGGTTGATGCGGCTTCCGTCTACCATTTCATTCATCTCATCCCCCGAGGGTAAGCCATGCCAGTGCTCAAGACGCAGGGCCTGACATCGACGTCGATCGCGAAGCTGTAGAAAATCAACTATTCAGCTGAGGCAGCGGGCGCATCTCGTCCGCCTTGGCCCTGGCTTCATCGACGTTCTCAGCAGGGAACATCGTAACGAAGTAGTTGTCACCGGGTCGAATTTGCTCCTGCATGTGCTTCTCAAGCGCCTCGGCGTCAGCGCTATTGTCAAAGACATCGTGCAGACGGTTTCGCGTCTCGTCCGTATGAATGGCATAAACGTAAAATCTCATCAGAGCCTCCCTTGCTTGAGAGTGAAATAGGGCGCCGTGACAAGTTTTCAGAATCCTTGGGAGGCGGAGGGAACTCCGCAGCTGGCGATTAAAACATTCGTTGCCGCGTGGCCGGAGATAATCCGGCCGTGACGGGGAAAGACCCAGCATCGGGTCTGGGCCTTGCCGGGTCTCCTTTTGCAGGAGGACGTGCGGCCCGAGGAGGTAGATCGGGATCTGCTGATTCGACCATCGAAATGAACCAGTAAGGTGATAACCGCCGTTTAAGATCCACCGGGCACATTTCGAACCGAGACGATTAGCGGAGTGTGAAGCTGCGCCAGTTTGATAGTCGCGCCTTCGCAAGCACTGTCCGCGCTTCGCGACCGACGAGCAGCATAGTGAAGATCAAAGCAAGCGTGAAGAAATCCCAGAACATTCGCGCACCTCGAAAAATTAAGAAAGAGCGGGCCGCAGCTTAACCACTCACCCCTTGCGGCCGCTCTCTAACGTCCGTGAGGTGCTCAAGACCTACTATCTATATCAGGCGGCAATCTGTCCCGTTATCGCAAGATATCAGGATGAGCAGGCACCCTTCGCGACCGCCTTTCGCCTAACCCAACACAATCTGGAGCTCAACAATTCAGGTCATCGACCCTGCAAAAGAATTCGCACGTTCTCTCGCCAAGGTGCTGGTGAACGAAGGCGGTTACTCCAACAATCCGCAGAACCCCGGCGGCGCAACGATGAACGGCGTGACGCAGCGGGCCTATGACGAAGACCCTCGATACCTGCTTCATGCTTGGGTGCGCATTCCCAAGCCGGCGCCGTTCAACGAATGGCAGGGGACGATCCCCTTTCGTCTTTGGTGCGCATGTGCGCGACAGAGCATCACCGCCATTGCGGACGCCATTCGCCGGACTGGCTCGGCCGTCATCGGGAGATAGTCTGTACGACGAGGGCTCGACTCACGAACCGAACCCCCGTCGTCCTTCATGCCGTAGTGAACCTACGAAAGTCCTACGGCACGTGGAACCTGACGACATCATGATGAAGGGTGTCATCATGTGAACAGGAAGTTCGCCGCCCGATCACTCTTCCAACAAGTCTGGTTCGGTAATGTTCCCAAAGAAAGCCCCGCCGCAGCGGGGCAGGCTACGGGGAAAAGGTGACCACGCGGCACCAGCCGGAGGCTAGTCGGCTGGCGACTGAGGTAAGGAAGACTAGCGCGCGGCCATCCCAATCAACGATCAGCATCAGGGAGCGTTCCCGTTCGATACCGTAAGGACAAAAAGAACCCGCCTGCCTGTGGAGAGTGGATGAGGGGTCAGGTCGCCAGCATTGCTGGCCGGATGCGCTTGCAAGAGAGGCAATGTGCGCAATCCATCGAATCAACGAGTCGAGCGGGCGCTGAGTTCCAGTTCGATCAAGGCATGCCGGTGTTTAGGAGGGTACGACCAAGGCTCGCGCAAAATGTTCAAAAATGACGAGCCCTTGCCGCATTGGACTTCGTAGGGGTGGAGAGATCCCATGGGCCATTAACGGCTTGAGCTTCCCAAAGTCGCGCTGCATGAGCGTGCGATTTTCGAGAGCGTCGAACAGCGCGGTGAAGTGATGCCGGCGTACGAACAGGGCTCGTCTGTGTTGCAAAGAAGGCGAACCCTGTCGCAGACCACGGCACCGGCTATTTAGACCGGGAAAGGGTTGCCGCGGCCAGGCGCTGTAGGTTGCTGTGGGTTGGCGCATCAGCGTCGATAATGAGTTAGGCAGAAAAGGCTGCTCGTCAATGATGAATTGGCGCTACGTTAACAGCGAGTAGCAGCCGGAACCGGCGATGAACCACCTCATGGAACGGCTGGCCGAGAGCGACGACACCTGCAAGCTGCTGATGACGGCACCGGGCGTCGGCCCGATGGTCGCCCTGAGTTTCCGGGCCGGCGTCGACGAACCGGTACGGTTCCGCCGGTCGCGCTCCGTTCCTGTGCGCCCCGAACGGTTTTAAACAAGGTAACCCGCCACGCTCTTCGATACGTCAGCCGAAAAAATAAAAAAATTCTATGCATGCGCGTGCTATAGTGGGCTTGTTAGAAAAATAACCCAAGAAGGAGCTTTACGTGAAATCCAATTTTCCGAACATGACGGGCCGCCATGTGGCAACATTCCTGATTGAAACCTCGCTCATGATAACAGGACTAATCGCGATCCTTATCGTTGGGATACCCATGCTTTAGCGCGCTGACGCGAGGCCCCCTGATTCATTATCCTTGCTTCCCATCAACCCGGCTGCCTCCCCAAACAGTGGTGATAGTCCTCTACCTTCCGGCCGCTACAATCGACCAAAGCCGACGCTCATCGCTAAGATCGATATCGTGCGTGGACTGGCGGGAGGCTTTGGCGCTCGTCGTGTCGGACCCGCCCAGTTTTGCGAGCGCCGGTACCCATGAACGGCAGGACGAAGCCTCAATGGCGGTGCGCAAATGCGGCCGGCCATATGACGCCGGCCGCGCATTCTATCCTCTAGCGGATCCAGGCGTTCCAGCGCTCGAGCATCATGGCTGCGTTGGTGTTGATCCAGTCAGCATCTGGAACGACAATGTGATCGCGCAGATCTTCCTCGCTCGGTTGCGCCGCGCGCGCCGCGGGAGACATGACCGCGATCGCCTTATTGCTTGGCGGTGTGCACAGAAGCTCCTCGCAAACCCGAGCCTGCGCCTCGGGGCTATCCAGCCAGTAGGCGATGAGTTTCAAGGCATTCTCCCGGTTCGGGGCGCCCTTGATCACCGTCAGGCGGTCGCCGACCAGAAAGGATGCCTTGTTGGACCAGCCGACAGCGCGTCCTTCCTCCTTCAGCGCATTGGCACGCGTCAGCCAGATCTCGCCGATTGAGTAGTCGCCATTGCGGAAGCCTTGAACGCTCTGGTCGCCTGTCTTCCACCAGACGGAAATGTCGGCGCGGATGGTTTCGAGCTTCTTGAGCGCCCGGTCGATATCCAAGGGAAACAGCTTGTCCTTCGCTACGCCGTCCGCAAGCAATGCGGCAGCCATGACCCGCCATGGGTCGTCGAAATTGGGAAAGGCCCGCCCTCCCGGAAAGCGCTTCGTGTCCCACATGTCTGCCCAGGTCGCCGGTGCTGCGCCGGAAAAGGCGTCGGACTTGTAGACCATCAGCGTCGCTGTCGAGAAAAGTCGCGCGCCAGCGCCGATACAGGCGTCTCCAACCAGATCGGAGCGGCCCTTGAAAGTCTCGCAGAACCCGCCGAGATCTTCAGAGGTCGCCTTATGGGCATCCGAGCCCGCCTGGATCTCGCCGTCGGGGTAAAGATCCCAGGTCACGTTACCGGTCTTGACCATGGCGGTCGCCTTTGCCCGCATCTCGGCATTGGTCGCGGCGACAGAGACGACCTTGATCCCCGTCTCGGCTGTGAAAGGATCGAACCAGTATTTTCTGAGCGCGGCATCATAGGCGCCGCCCGTGGTCGCAATCACCACCTGCTCTTCGGCGGCGGCCCTTTCCGGCAACAGCACGGCAAGATTGAGAGCCATCGAGAAGGCGGCAAGAAATGTCATTGATCTATGCATGTCTTTCCTCACGTCATGAAAAATGGCCGCCTACTCCTCCCGGCGGCCTCTCAGGAGCTCGACTGATCCCATCAGCAGGAGCGAGATGGCGACCATCATGGTCGAAACTGCTGCAATCACAGGGGTCAGGTTGAAATCGATGTCTTCGAACATCTTGCGGCTGATCGTCTTGCCGCCGGTGTCCGAAATGAAGAAGGCGACCGTCGCCTCGTCGAACGAGGCAAGGAAGGCGAAGACCGCGGCCGCAGCGATTGCAGGGGCAATGACGGGAAAGACGACGCTGAGCAGCGCCCGGGTGCGCGAGGCTCCGCAACTCAGCGCCGCCAGCTCCAGTGACGGGTCGAACCGCTCCAGGGCCGCGCCGACCGTGATCACTACGTAAGGGATCGACAGCACGCTATGGGCGATCAGGAAGCCCGCGAAATTGCCCGTCAGTCCGATCGGTGAGAAGACCAGATAGAGCGCAACGCCGAAGACGACATGCGGGACGATCATCGGCGCCATTGCGAGCGCCTGGATCGCGCCCCGGCCGGGAAGCACGCCCCGCACGATCGCAAGCGACGCAAGTGTCCCGGCGGCGGTCGCGAGCGCGGTCGTCGAGAGCGCGATCTTCAGACTGAAGATCGTCGCTGCCTGCCAGTCCGGATCCGACAGATAGTCGAGATACCACTTGAGCGTCAGGCCGCTCGGCGGCAGCTGGATGTAGGCTGTTGCGTTGAGCGACATCGGGATCACGAGAAGCGTCGGCAACAGCAGGAAGAACAGGATGCTGCCGGTTCCAAGGCCGGCTGCAAGCCGACCAGCGGCGCGCAACAAAGGATGGGTCGGGCTCGAAGAGGTGACTGGAAAATCAGGCGACACTGCTCAATCCTTTGCTGATCGAAAGCGCACGGCGGAAGATGGCGACGGCCAAAAGCGTGACCAGGAGAAGCACACTCGAAAGGGCGGCCGCAAACGGCCAGTCGAGGACGACTGTGGTCTGCTGGGCGATCAGTGTCGCCATGGTCATCGCCTCCGGCCCGCCGACGAGGGCCGGGGTGATGTAGAAGCCGATCGCCAGGATGAAGCACATGACGCTTCCGGCGAACACGCCGGGAAGCGATAGCGGCAGCGTGACGCGCAGGAAGCACGTGGCCGGGCCGGCTCCAAGGCTGCGGGCCGCCCTCGCATAGTCGGGCGGGATCGAGCGCAGTGCATTGGCGATCGGAAGGATCATGAAGGGCATCAGCACATGGGTCATCGCCAGGATCACCGCGCCGTCCGTGTAGAGCAGCTTCAGCGGCGAGGAAACAAAACCGCTCTCGGTGAGGAGCACGTTGACGAGGCCGCTTCTTTGCAGGAGCACGATCCAGGCATAGGAGCGCACGAGGACCGAGGTCCAGAGCGGAATGAGGACCGCAGCGGCTATGACAAGGGCAATCCGTCCCTTTGCCCGCGCCATCGCGATCGCCACCGGATAGCCGAGAATGAGGCTGAAGACCGTCACCATCGCCGCGGCACCGATCGTGCGCAGCAGGACCCCAAGATAGAGCGGCGTCTCGAAGACGCGCCGGTACTGATCGAGATTGGGCGCGCCGTCGCCGAAGCTGATGAGCACGAGCCTTGCGATCGGGTAGAGGAAGCCGAGGGCGAACAGGCAAAGTAGCGGCAGGATCAGCACAGCCGACAGGGCTGGCCCGTAGCGCCCCGCCGGCGTCACGCGGCGCGTCTTTAACCGTCGGGGGCGGGCGACCTTTCGTGGAACCGGCATGTCCATGCTCACGCTCCCGCCAGTTCGAAGACGTGCAGGTTCCGCGGATCGGCGACGACGTCCACCCGCATGCCCGCTGCAAAGGCGCCCCGGCCTGTCTCGGCCGGCATCTGGATCTGCAGAAGCGGATTGCCGTCGGTCTCGGCGCGCACCAGATGCAGGTCGAAGGCACCGGCAAAAACGCTCGCCTCGAGGGTGCCGGGAATGGAATTCCGCCCGCCCTTTCCGTGCGCCGTAAGCGCCAGCCGCTCCGGACGCATGGCAATCCTGAGACGCGTGCCCGGGCTCAGCGGCTCTTCGACGTCGGCAGCCTGCAAAACGACGGACTCACCAAGCTGAACCAGATGCGCGCCATCACGAATCCCGAGATAGACCGCCTCGGCGAAGCTCATCCGCCCGATGAAATCGGCGACGAAAGGCGTTTGCGGCCGCCCATAAAGCGCAGACGGGCTTCCGGCCTGGACGATCTGGCCGCCCGCCATGACGGCAACGCGGTCCGACATCGTCAGCGCCTCCTCCTGGTCGTGGGTCACATAGATCACGGTGGCGCCCAGCCGCTGCTGCAGCTGCTTGATCTCGAGCTGCAACGCCTCGCGCAGCTTCTTGTCGAGCGCGCCGAGCGGCTCGTCCATCAAGAGTACCGGCGGCTCGAAGACGATGGCGCGGGCAAGCGCGACACGCTGCTGCTGCCCGCCGGACAACTGATGCGGATACCGGTCCGCGAAAGTCGCGAGCTGGACCAGATCGAGAGTTTCGGCAACCCGGCGATCGCGTTCGGCCCGTGCGACCTTCCGCATCTTCAGCGGGAAGGCGACGTTCTCGGCGATCGTCATGTGCGGGAAGAGCGCATAGCGCTGGAAGACCATGCCGATATTGCGGTGGTTCGGCGCAAGTCGGGTGACATCGCGCCCGCCGATGACGATCTGGCCGGAGCTCGGCAGCTCAAAGCCGGCGATCATGGTCAGGAGTGAGGTCTTGCCTGAACCCGATGGCCCGAGGATGGAGACGAACTCGCCGGCCGCCACCTCCAGGGACACGTCCTTGACCGCGCTGAAGGCGCCATACTGCTTGCATGCGTTGATGATATGGACTGGAGCACCGATCAAATTATCTCCTCCTTGGGAATCGTTCGCATGCATCGCAGCCATCCTTTGATACGGTTGGCCAGGTGCTGCCTGTGGGCAGTGCAGGGGCAGCGCACATGCGGCGTTGCGAATGTTCACAATCTCGTTATGCTGTCACATTAAGACGTAATATTGCTGCAATGTTCATTTTGTTGCAACAAAAATTGATGCGTGTCAATGCCTGGGGAGGAAATATGAGGGAAGACACAACCGGAAGTCAGGCCGACCTGGAGGGGTACCAGGGAAGGCTTAGCGACTTCGTCTATGAAGCATTGAAGGAGCAGCTTGCGCGCGGCGCTTACAGTCCCGGCAAGAAGCTTCCAATTCGAACCGTTGCGGAAACGCTGGGCGTCGGCTCTACCCCGGCGCGCGAGGCGATCAATAGGCTGGTCTTCGAGGGTGCGCTCGTCATGTCCGGACCGAAGACGGTGATTGTGCCGCATCTCGATCTGGCCGGCCTGTATGAAGTGACCCAGATGCGGCTCGCGCTTGAGGGCCTGGCGGCCGAAAAGGGAACGGCAAACGCCACCGACGGGACTGTCCAAGTCCTTATGAGCATTCAGAAAAAGATTAATCTCTCGCTCGAGGAGAAGCGCTACCGCGATGCCCTCCACGACAACAAGGAATTCCATTTTACCATCTACCGCCTGTGCGGCATGCCGCACCTCCTGGCAACCATCGAGATCCTCTGGCTACGCGTCGGCTCGTCCTTCCACGATCTCTACCCGGAATTTGCCGAGCAGCGCTATGGTGTTCACAACCACATGGTCGCGATCGAGGGGCTGGCCGACAAGGACGCTTCCGCCGTACGGGCCGCCATCGAGAACGACATCCGGGACGGCTATCGCAGCCTGAAGAGGGCGGCACTTTCGCGCCCCGGCGGAGCGGCTACCCTGGCTGGCTGATTTTTTTGTTGCAACTTTTTCGGCATTGTGATTTTTGTTGTAACAAAATCGCAATGTGTGGACGCATGGTGCGTTCCGGAGGAGAAAGATGCTTCATACTCGTGACATTTCAGGAGGGCGGCCGCTGTCGCGCGCCCGTTCGCAACATTTTTTCAACAGGAGCCGGAAAATCTTTCCGTCCGGCGTAACGCGCGTCACCGTCGAGCGCCAGCCTGTTCCGCTCTACATCGCGGGGAAGGGGCTTACCTCCTCGATGTCGATGGCAACCGATACCTGGACCTCAACAACAATTTCACCACACTCATTCATGGTCACGGCTTCCTGCCGGTCGCAGAAGCCGTCGCCGATCTTCTTCACCGCGGGACATGCTTCTCCAATCCGACCGAGCATGAAATCTCCCTGGCGGAGCTCCTGGTCGATCGCATCCCGGCGATCGAGCAGGTCCGTTTCGTCAACAGCGGCGGAAGCGGTCATGTTCGCGATCAAGGCCGCCCGCGCTTTTACCGGGCGTTCCGGCATCATTCGCGTGGAGGGCGCCTACCATGGCGCCTATGACTGGGCCGAGGCCGGGCAGGCGAGCGCGCCCTCCGTCTGGGGGGACGAGAACCGTCCCGCGGCCGTCGCCGTCTATCGCGGAACCCCGTCGTCGGTCGCCGAGGACGTCGCCGTGATCCGGTTCAACGACACCGCCGGACTTGAACGGCGTATGGATGAGGTCGCCGCGACAACCGCCTGCATCCTGGTTGACCCAATGCCGAGCAGGGCCGGCCTGATCGGGCCGGATCCGGACTTCCTCAAAGCCTTGCAGGCATCAGCGCGCCGGCATGGCATCCTGGTCGTCGCCGACGAGGTCCTCAATCTCCGGCAATCCTATCACGGCGCTTCGGACCGCTACCGCATGGAGCCTGACCTGATCGCCTGTGGCAAGATCATCGGCGGTGGCTTTCCCGTCGGCGCCATCGGCGGCCGTTCCGGCGTGATGAGCGTCTTTGCCAATGACAAGGGTAAACCGCTCCTGCCGCAGGGCGGGACATTTTCTGCAAATCCAGTTTCGATGGTTGCAGGCCGCGTTGCCATGGAGGCGATGACGGAGGAGGCCTTTGACGCTCTTGAAAAGCTGGGGGATCAAGTGCGGTCCGGCCTGCGGGAGGCAATCGGCCGCAGCGGCGCCTCGTTCAGCGTCACCGGTGCGGCATCGCTCTTCCGCATTCACACGAAGAAGGCGCCGCCGCGCGATTTCCGCAGCGGTTATCCGACGCCGGCCGAAAGCAGCATCGGCAATGCGCTCTGCGACCACTTTCTCCAGCGTGGCATCATGCTGCCAAACGGAGCGGCGGCATCTCTGTCGACCGCAATGACGCCCTATGAGGCGGAGGCGATCGTCGCAACCTTCGCTGATTTTCTCTCCACACCTGCCGTTCAAGAATTCGAGGCTTCCCGATGACCAGCGTCAAAGAAACCCATACCGTTGCTGAACGCATTGCGCTCAGCCTGAAGCGCCACGACGTTTCGATGATCTTCGCCCAGAGCCTGCCGTCTGCCGTCATCCTTGCGGCTGAGGCGATCGGGATCCGCCAGATCGCCTATCGCCAGGAGATCATGGGCGGCACCATGGCCGACGGTTATGCCCGGCGCTCGGGGAAAGTCGGCGTGGTTGCCGCACAGAACGGGCCTGCAGCAACGCTGCTCGTGCCGCCGCTCGCCGAAGCCATGAAGGCCTCTGTCCCGATTGTTGCTCTCGTCCAGGAGGTTGAGCGGGACCAGGCTGATCGCAACGCTTTCCAGGAACTCGATCACATCGCTCTTTTCCAGTCCTGCACCAAATGGGTGCGCAAGGTCGTCGTGCCCGAGCGCATCGACGACTATGTTGACGCCGCCTTCACGGCCGCGGCGACCGGACGGCCGGGGCCGGCGGCGCTCTTGCTGCCTGCCGATCTGCTGCGTGCAAGGATCGAGGCGCCAGCCCTACGCCGCGCCGCAAGTCTCGGGCACTGGCCGCTCGACCGCAACCGCCCGGCAGACAGCGACATTGCGCGCGCGGCCGCCCTGATCGCTGCGGCCCGCGCGCCCGTCGTCATTGCCGGCGGCGGCATCCATGCAAGCCATGCCGCCTCCTCTCTTGCGAAGTTGCAAGAAGAAGCGTCGCTCCCGGTGTTCACCACCAATATGGGCAAGGGTGCTGTCGACGAGCACCATCCGCTGTCTGCAGGCGTGCTCGGAGCCCTCGTCGGGCCGAGATCGCTCGGTCGCCACACTCTTCCGCTCGTCGAAGAGGCAGACCTCGTCCTGCTCGTCGGAACCCGGACGAACCAGAATGGTACCGACAGCTGGCGCCAGATCGATCCCGCCGCAACAGTCATTCACATCGATGTCGATCCTTCAGAAATCGGCCGCACCTACGAGGCTGTGCGGCTTTCCGGCGACGCTGCCGAAACCATCGATGCGCTGCGGACGGCTCTCGTACGGCACGATCTGTCGCGGCGGCGCGCCGCACGCCCGGAATTGGAAGATCGCATCCGCGACTGCTGGGCGAAGTTCGAGGCCGACCGCGCTGGCGTCAGCAAGTCCGATGCGTCGCCGATCCGGCCGGAGCGGATCATGCGCGAGCTTCAGTCGCAGCTGACATCCGATACCACCATTCTCGCCGATGCCAGCTACTCGTCGATGTGGGTTGCCGGACAGCTTCGTGGGCTTTCGCCCGGCATGCGCTTCATCACCCCGCGCGGTCTCGCGGGACTTGGGTGGGGTCTGCCGCTGGCGCTTGGCGCAAAGCTTGCGGAACCCGAGAAGCCCGTGGTCGTTCTTGTCGGCGACGGCGGTTTCGCCCACAGCTGGGCTGAGCTCGAGACCATGGTGCGCAGCAATATTCCGGTGCTGATCATCGTCCTCAACAACGGCATCCTCGGCTTCCAGCGAGACGCGGAGACCGTGAAGTTCGGCCGGTTTACCAGCGCCTGCCACTTTTCCAGCGTCGATCACCGGAAGATTGCCGAGGCCTGCGGTTGCCCTGCTGTTCGCATCAGCGATCCCGGAGCACTCACTCATGCGATCAGGACGGGGCTTTCGGGCGTCGACCCCCTGATGATCGAAGTGATCACCGATCCGGAAGCTCATCCACCGTTGTCGCTCTTTGCCGCGATGGACGAAGCCGCATGAGCGCGACGGAGGGCGCGCCGGTCGCCGTCGTCAGCGGCGGGACGTCGGGTATCGGGCTGGCGACGGCCAGCCGTCTCCTGCAGGATGGATATCGTGTCGCGGTCTTCGGACATGGTGCGAGCTCCGTGAAGACGGCAGGCGCAGCGCTGACCGAGATCGGCGGCCCGGAAAGGGTGCTCGCACTTCAGGCCGACGTCCGGGATCCGGAGGCAATCGACGGTTTCTTCGCAGATGTCCGGGGGCGCTTTGCCGCGCCTTCGGTTTTCGTTGCCAGTGCCGGCATCTCACCGAAAGGCGCGAAGGGTCCGGCGGCGGTCGGAAGCCTGTCCCCCAGCGAGTGGGACGAGGTTCTCGCGATCAACCTGACGGGCGCCATGCTCTGCTGCAAGTCGGTCCTTCCCGTCATGCAGGAACAGGGATTCGGACGCATCATTCTGGTGGGCTCGGTGGCCGGCCGCACCCGGCCGCGCATTGCAGGTGCGGCCTATGCGGTCTCGAAGGCCGCTCTTGCCGGTTTGTCGCGCTCGATCGTGACGCAATATGCCGGCTTCGGTATCACGGCGAATGTCGTTGCACCTGGGCGGATCCTTACGGCCATGACCGGACCGGCCTCCAGTCCGACAAACCGGGAGGCCTTATCCCGCATTCCCGCAGGACGGCTGGGCACGGTGGAGGAGGTGGCAGCGGCAATCGCATTTCTCGGATCCAGGGAGGCCGGTTTCATCAATGGCGCGATCCTCGACATCAACGGCGGCGAATTCGCGCCGAGCTGAACCGCAGGTCCTTCTTCACGGATTGCCTGTTCTTATCTGTACCGAAGATCCGGAACTCTATCTGCTGCTGGACCATATCCTGCGTGTAGCGGGCTTTCGATGCGAGCTCGCCGACAATGATCACGATGTCGAAGCCCGCGTGAGCGAGCAAGGGCTGCTGGCCGTCGTGTTCGACGGCCAAACATGGCGCGGCGATGTCGTGGCGCTTTGCAGGTTCGCGAAACGGGCGGGCTTTGCGGTCTGCGCCCTGATGGGCGCCGGCATGACGCCGATGCATCTCCAGATGATCAAGGCCGGACTCGACGACGCAATCGTACGGCCGCTCGCACCGGACCGTTTACTGGATTTCCTCCGGCGAGCGCGCAAAACTGCGGGCGCGGCCGCTTTACAGATCCCCCTGGCAACCCCCGGCGCCGATCATATCTTCGGCGGCGAAAAGCCGATGCGCCTGTCTTCGATCGAGGCCCGGATCCTTCGCTTCCTGTCCGAGGCGGCAGGAACGGCTTGTTCGCGTCAGCACCTGCGTTCCGCCGTTTGGCCTTCCACGCCCGGTATCGGCCTGCGGACAGTCGATGTGCATATTGCGCGTCTCCGCAAGGTCCTCTCGACGTGCGAGGGCGTTCGCATCGAAACAGTCTATGGCGAGGGCTATGCTCTTGTCGTGACAGGGAAAATCCCCGTGCACGCAATTGCGGTTGAAGCCAGTTGTCAGCCGTACAAAGGTTAATATCTATTAACAAAAACAAATCGCTAGCACCCTCTCGGGACCTTTCGAGGCGTCTCGCGACACGCCGCTCGAGAGCGACATTATGGCCCGCCCCGGTGGGATGGCGGTGGCACATCCTCCTTGGCGATTGCGCGAGAGCCCGTTGTCGAATCGGAGATTCCTGGATCCCGGATCTGGTGACGGCGCGCCGGTCCCGGATCCGGCGCGCAAGATGTCAGTCGGCTGCCGGTCGCGCAATTTCCGATGCATATTCGAAATCATCGAGCATTCAGAACAGGTCCGATCCTATTCGGGCGACTGTCCAGAAGTCGCGCTCCCGCCTCGCGGTCTTAGATCGATTGGCCCGTCTTCTACACTGGGCAGAGCCGATCTGTCAGCCGTCTGAGGGGTTCGTTCGGCGAGCCCGCGTCGAGTGCCGAAGCGGGCAAGGAGAGCCAGACAGCGGCCGGGCCGCGCCAGTTGCCGGCATCTGCGCCCTTCGGCAAAAGGCACGAATTGGCGGTCGCGGAGCGATCAGTCCGACTGTCCGTCTGGCGTAGCGGCACCTTCCATGTCGTCGGCATAGTTCTGCTTCAGTTTGAAAAAACTTCTTTGCGCTGCAAGCCGGTCCGCGGGGCTGAGCGGCTCGACCGCCCTTCCGTCGATGTCATGGCGCATCGAGTCTGGCTGGGCGCTCGCGAAATAATAGCGTTTCGAATAGACATAGAAGGCGGTGGCGCGGCGCAGACAGGTCACGCCATAGCCGGGTTTGAGTAGCGCGCGCAGTTCGTTGAACAGACCAAGGGCGAACGGGCGGATCGGCTCCCCCGCCTTCATCGGCAGAACGCCCGCCGGGCGAACTAGCATGGCGTTGATCGCTTCGGCCTTTCGCACATCGAAATCGGTCGCGGCAATCGGTCCACGGCTGACTGTCCACGCTTCATCCATGAGTTACCCTCATTGGCCTCTTTTTTTTCCGCCGCAGCGGCGGTCGTTGATCGTGACGTCCATATAGGAAAGGTTGCCCACAAGCACAGGGGCACGAGCGGGTTTTGCTTTAACGGGTGCGATCATCGACACGGAAACCATCGGTATCAGCCATAAGGGATGAGATCGTCGAGTTCGGCGCCGTCAGCTTCACATTCAGCGAAACGGGTGAAATCGGTGGCGTTACCGGCGTCTACGGTGGGCTGCGCCAACCGAGCACTCCGATACCGCTGACCTTACGCTTGACCGACATCACCGGGGGACTGGTCGCCGGCTGGTTGGTTGACTTTGTACTTCTGCATGCCATGGTCGATCCCGCCGATCTCGTTATCGCCCATAATGCCCGTCTCGATCGTCCGTTATGCGAAGTTCTTTCCTAGCAACAATCGGAAACACTTTGTGAGGACCGGGAGGAGACTGATCGGCTGTCTGCGGAGACGATTGATCGTCTGCAACCCGGTCGACTTCCACTTGGGCGGCAAGGATTGGACGTCGCTTATGGTCCATGGACGTGGGCCTGGCGAACGAGCTCGGCCTTGCGTCCGGCGGTCTCCAGCCCAAGCTCGATGAACTGGCGCGCATGCTTGGCTAGCGCCACGTTGTCATCCCAGAGATTGCGCCAGATCGCTGTCTTCAGGGAAAGATCCTTGTCGACGATGGCTGTCGAAAAGGATTCGAACGTCACGTAATCGTTCCAGCCGATAGCGACCAGCGCATCGAAAATGGCGGCGAAATCGATATTGCCCGTACCGAGGTATCCGCGATGGCTTTCGCCGATATGCACGTAGCCGATCTTGTCGGCTGCATGGCGGATCGCCAGGCCCACATCAGCTTCCTCGATGTTCATGTGGAAGGTATCGAGATGCAGGAAGACGTTTGAGGCGCCGGTGTCCTTGATATAGGCCATGCCCTGTGCGGCGGTGTTGAGCATGTTGCTCTCGAACCGGTTGACGACTTCGAGATTGAGGGTGACGCCGGCGGCCTTTGCCTGGTCGGCGACTTTCGATAGCGCGGAAACGCTGGTCTCCCAGCCCTTTCTGGTCAGCGCATGTTCCTGTTTGCCGTGCGCCGAGCTCAGAATGCCAGCGAGCTTCGTGCCGCCCAGGTCGCGTACGAGCGCCACGGCGCGCTCAAGGATGTCCCGACCATTTGACACGACGGCCGGATCATCGCTGGAAATATCACCCTCGGAGGGGAGACCCATGCTGACGGCGACATCGAGGCCGAGCTCCTGGAGGTGCGCCGCAAGCCACTTCACATCCACTTGCTTCGGATCGAGATAGGAAAATTCGATCAGCTTGAAGCCGAGTTCGTGCGATCTTGCGAGAGCCTTTTCCAGCTCGTTCTTCGACGAGCCGGCGCTCCAGACGAAGGAATGAACACCGATTTTGGACATGGGACGCCGCTTTCCGATTGGCATTGAAATTAGCGGCCCGCCCGCTCGAGGCAATGGCGGGCCGCCCGGGAGGAGACCTTAGCGAGCTGCGGTCCAGCCCTTGTAATCCTTGACGTTGTCAGCGGTGATCAGCTTCGGGTCGAGGAGGACGGTGTTTTGCGCCGGCTTCTTGCCGTTCAGAACGTCGACGGCCATCTTGAGCGCATCGCCTGCCATCACGTAAGGATCCTGCGAAGCGGAAGCCTTGATCATCGAATTGCCGCTGGCAAGCGACTTTTCGATATCGGGCGCGCCGTCGACGGCGGTGATGAAGAACTCGTTGCGGTTCAGCTGCTTGGCGGCGAGTTCCGCGCCGATGCCCGTCGGATCGTTGATCGCGAAGACGGCGTCGATCTTGTCGAAGCGCGTCAGCAGACCCTGCATGACGGCGAGGCCGCCATCGCGCGAACCCTGGCCGTTCTGATCGTCGGAGAGGATCTTGATGTCGGGGCTCTTCGACAGCACGTTCTTGCAACCCTGGACGCGGTCGAGGATCGAGGAGGAAGCTGGTCCGTTGATGATGACGACGTCGCCCTTACCCTTCAGCTGATCGACGATGTACTGGCAAGCCTCCTCACCGGCCTTGACGTTGTTTGTCATGACGGTGACGTCGGCGCCGGGCGCCGAAACGTCGAAGGCGGCAACGATGACGCCGGCGGCCTGTGCCTTCTTGACGGCCGGTGCGATTGCCTTGGCGTCGACGGCATTCAACATGATGATGTCAACGCCGGCGGCGATGAAGCTGTCGATCTGCGAAACCTGCTTGTTGAGGTCATAGTCGGCCGATACCGAAGTGACCTGAACGTTCGGATTGATTTCCTTCGCACGATCCTCGATGCCCTTGATGGTCGCAACGAAGAACGGGTTGCCGAGAAGGCCGACCGAAATGCCGATCTTCTGAAGGTCCTTTGCCGCAGCCGGCATGGCGATGGCTGCCGCCAGAGCGGTGGCTGCGAGCAGTTTAGAGATCATACGCATATTTCCTCCTTATGGCGCTTCCTGCGCCCTGTTATCCGGTAACCCCGGTCCCTCGAGCCGCACATCAGGTGCGGCTAAGCCCTTTCAGCCGGTAGCGGTCGAGCGCCACGGCAACGATGATGACAAGCCCCTTGATGATGTACTGCCAGATGTCCGAGACACCGACGAGGATGAGGCCGTTCGACAGAACGGCGATGATGAGAGCTCCGATCAGCGTTCCCCAGATCGAGCCGACGCCGCCGACGAAGCTGGTGCCGCCGAGAATGACGGCAGCGATCGCATCCAGCTCATAAGCCTGGCCAAGCTGCAGGCCGTTGGCTGCGTAGAGACGCGCCGCCGACATGACCCCGCCGAGCCCGGAAAGAAGGCCGGACATCGAATAAACGAAGAGGAGGACCAGCGGCACCTTGATGCCCGTCAGGCGCGCGGCTTCCACATTGCCGCCGACGGCATAGATCCACGTGCCGAGCACGCTGCGCTTGAGGATAACCCAGGAGATCAGGATCGTTAGCAGCGCGATGATCGCAAGCCACGGGACACCGAGGAAATTGCCGTTGCCGATGAAGTCGAAGGGCAGATCCGGGTTGAAGACGGTCGTATCATTGCCGAGCAGTCGGGCGATGCCGCGCATGGCCGTCAGCGAACCGAGCGTCACGATGAAGGGCGGCAGCTTCAGAAAGGCGATGATCGAGCCGTTGACGACGCCGCAGGCGAGACCCACGGCAATGGCGGCCGGGATGCCCAACATGCCGATATCAGGCCAGAGCGAGACGATGACGCCGACCATTGCGGACGCCGCAAGGATCGAACCCACTGAGAGATCGATGCCGCCAGTCAGGATGACGAAGGTCATGCCGGCCGCGAGCACCGTGTTGATCGATGCCTGCTGCATGACGATCGACAGGTTGTTGACGCTCAGGAAGCGGCCGCTGAGAAGATGAAAGCCGATCGCCAAAATAATGAGGACGGGAAGCATGCCGAGGGCAGTTAGTGTCGACCGCAGCTTCATCTTGTCCGTTGCTGTCTGTTCGCTTTGCGTTGCGCTCATTTCGGGTTCTCTCTTTTGTCGCGCTCTACGCGTCTCGCTTGGCGGGGCCGGTGGACAGGGCCATGATGGCTTCCTGCCCGATCGGTTGATCTTCGGATCCGACGATCTCGCCCGCGATACGGCCCTCGCGCATGACCAGCACGCGGTCGGCGATGCCGATGATTTCGGGTAGGTCGCTGGAGATGACGACGATGGCGATGCCGCTCTGGGCAAGCTCGTCGATGATGCGATAGATTTCCGACTTCGCGCCCACGTCGACACCGCGCGTCGGCTCGTCGAGGATAATCACCCGCGGCTTGGTCTCGAGCAGACGGGCAAGCAGTACCTTCTGCTGGTTGCCGCCAGATAGGGCTCCGACATTGATCGACGTGCTTTTCGTGCGGATAGAAAGCGATGAAACGGCGCTGTCCGCCCGCTTCTTGGCCTTGCCGAAGTCCAGAAAGCCGCCCGAACGCGCATCTTCCGAAATCACGCCGATATTGATGTTCTCGTTGATTGACATGTCGAGGAAGAGGCCAAGCCCCTTCCGGTCCTCTGTCAGATAGGCAATGCCTGCGTCTAGGGCGCTTCGCGGTCCGTTCAGCGAAAGCTCGCGGCCATCAAGCAGGACGCTTCCCGACGTCTTGTGGTCCGCGCCGTAGATCAGTCGGGCAAGTTCGGTGCGTCCCGAACCGACCAGGCCTGCAATGCCGAGTACCTCGCCGGCGCAGGCATCGACGGAGCAGTCATGCACGCGGCGGCCGTCGCCGATGTTCTTGACTGATAGCACGACCTTGCGATCATGCCTGGCGGCGCGATGCTCCTTCTTGTAAAAAGAGGAAAG
The DNA here is from genome assembly GCF_056755095.1 of Rhizobium sp. SVR5-9E. Classification (NCBI taxonomy): domain Bacteria; kingdom Pseudomonadati; phylum Pseudomonadota; class Alphaproteobacteria; order Hyphomicrobiales; family Rhizobiaceae; genus Rhizobium; species Rhizobium sp. SVR5-9E. The sequence continues at coordinate 28,854 of NZ_JBNDHS010000020.1, forward strand.
ATCGCGCCCGACCATCATCGAAACGAGACGCGCGGCAGAAAGCTCGCTGCGCTCCAGCGTTCCGACATAGGCGCTGTCGCGCAGCACGCTGACGCGATCGGCGAGCGCATAAATCTCTTCCATGCGGTGGCTGATATAGATGATGGCGATCCCATGCGCCTTAAGGCTCGCGATAACCTCGAAGAGCTTCTCGGTCTCGCGGCTCGTGAGTGATGTCGTCGGCTCGTCCATGACGATGATGCGCGCGTCCGTCGTCAGCGCCCGGGCAATTTCGACCATCTGGCGCTCGCCGAGCGACAGCGTCGAGACCAGCTGGTTCGGCGAAAAGCTGATGCCGAGCCGCTTGAGGATCGGCTCGGCACGTTTTCTGATATCCACGCGATCGACCAAGCCCATGCGCGAAGGCTCAGCCCCCAGGAACATGTTCTGGGCAACCGTCAAGTTCGGCGCGAGCGACAATTCCTGATAAATGACGGCGATGCCATTGGCCTTCGCCTTGATTGGATCGCCCGAAACTGCAGGCCGGCCGCTGACAAGGATGCTGCCGCCGGGATCGGCGACATAGGCGCCCGACAGCACCTTCATCAAGGTCGACTTTCCTGCGCCATTCTCGCCCATCAGGGCGTGAACCTCGCCGGGATAGGCCGTCAGCGACACATTGGTCAGCGCGCGGCTGTTGCCGAAGGTCTTGCTGATGTTCAGCATTTCGAGGACGGGAGCGTCACTTCGATCGGGTGCGGCAACTGTACTCATTCCCTCATCTCCTTCACCAGGATCGTGTTCGGCGAGCGCGAATGGATCTCCTCGACACGACGTCGCCATTCGCGACGGTAGTCTTCGAGGCCCTTGATCTCGGCTGGGCGGATTTTTTCGGATACATTTTTGAAAGGCCGCAACCCCGCCTGGCGGAACACGAGTGCTGCCGCTCCGAAGGCGCTGCCCTCGGGATTGGCACTGGTGAAGACCGTCTGGTTTCGTAATGCAGCCAGCATTGGCGCGTATTGGTCGGTCTTGACCAGACCTCCGTCGATGACGATCTCGTTTTCAGAGCGGATGAGATCAAGCGAAAGATCGGTCATCAGCGTGACATAGAGTAACGCGACGGCAGCACGTTCCTCGCCGGATACGGAGGGGCCGGCAAAACGACCTTCTGCATCCGGGAAAGGTCCAGCCGCGGCGAAGGAGGGCAGGGCAAAGCTGCCTTTGGTGATGACAGCTTCGATGGCCGCAACCGAAATCGACTTGGTCCAGCCATCGCTTGCTACATCATATTCACGCCCGCCCATGAAGCGGATGGTCGCGGCCGGCGCATGGTCGACGGTGACATTGGCGAGCATGTCGCGGTCTCGGTCGAGCGCATCGAGAGGGCAGGCCTGATTGAAGATGATGACCCAGGTGCCAGTCGAAATCAGCGTGAAATCATCAAAGCCAAGGGACCGATAGTAGAAGAGCGCCGAGTTGCTGTCGTGCACGCCGTTATGCACGGAAACATCGACAGCATCGCCATTGCCGAGCGCGACCCGGTGACTACCCAGCAACGCACCGGCGGCTGCGAATTCGGGCATTTTCGAACGCCAGCCCTGACCGTCGACCAGGCTGCTGAAATCATCGGCAATCGGAGCCCACAGATGGGAATGGCAGCCGAGGTAGGAGACTTCGGAAACGGCCTTCCCGGAGAATTTCCATGACCAGAATTGGGGATAGGCGAGAATCGCATCGGTTGCTTCAAGTGTCCTCGGATCGCGGTCCGCGAGCCAGAGCACATGCCGGCCATAGTTGAAGCCGAGCGGCAGGCGAGGGGAAAAGGTTTCCGAAAAGCTCGGGATCAAGGCATCGATCCGCGCGGCCACCGCTTGTGGGGGTTCCTGCTCGTAATCGAGGATCGGATGGCAAAGCGTATTATTGCCGATCAGTGCAAAGGTGCATCCATGCCCGGAGAACGTAACATGCCGCACGCCATGTGCCTCGACTGCCTGCTCAAGCTCGCGCTTCATCCATGCAAACAGGGTGTCCTCGTCGAGGACGCGGAGATCTGCATGCTCCCGCCAGACCGGCCTCGTGCGCCGTTCGGCAACGACATTGCCGTCTCCATCAATCACGAAGAGCTTCGAGTTGGTTTTGCCGAGGTCAAACACCGCGATTGGATGATGTGCTTTCATCACGGGCCTCCCACAATTGCAATGAGGATCGATATTCCAGCGCTTTCGAGCATCTTGGCGTCGGCGTCAGAAAGGCCATCGTCCGTGACAACGGTTCCGACCCGCGACAGAGGCAGAACAAGATTGCGGGGCTGTATGGAGAACTTCCGGCTGTCGGCAAGTAAGACGACCTCATCAGCGCAATTGCTGAGTTCCCCAATTGCCTTCACCAGGAGCGGGTGCGATTCAAGAAGCCCTGCGCTCCCGATGCCCTGCGTGCCTACAAAAAACCGTGAGGCAAAGTAGTCGGGTGCTCCCGCCGAAGGATCATGGATGATGCCGGGCTCGCGATAAAGCTCGCCACCAGCAACAGTCAGGTGACAGCTGCCATGCTCACCGAGATAAGCTGCAAGAGGCATCGAGTTCGTGAAAATGCGCAGGTTCCGTTTCGCCAGCAGGACGCCGAGCTGAAAGCAAGTGGAGCCTGCGTGAACGATGATCGAGTCCCCGTCTCGGAGCAGCGATGCAGCGCGGCTCGCTATCGCGCGCTTGGCTTCAACGGCGATGTCGCGATTTTCGTCATAAGGCCTTGCGGGCGACCGCCCCCCAAGCTCAAACGCTGAAACACCGCCATAGACCTTCTTGGCTTTACCTAAGTCGTGAAGCTTGTCGATATCGCGCCGGATCGTCGCCGGTGATACGCCTAGACGATCCTGAAGATCGCGCACCGATGCAAAAGGCGTTTCCAGCAAAAGTTCGGTGATCATCTTGTGCCGCTCGGCGTCATTCAAGGTCGTCATCCTCCTCGGCCGCTCCCCGCCGATGATCAAAAATAATCACAAAGCCAGCCGACCTGCAAGACAATATGACGTAATAACTTCATTATTGACGTTCTTTGATCTCGAAATTACGGTTGCGAAAAAGTTTGCTCATGGCTGTAATGGCTCAGGGCATCGGAGGGTCAACAATGACTAACAGACCAATAAGGCTAGGTGCGGACTTCGAACGTTTCCTGGAGCTGTCCGCGATGCTCGGGCGGGATATCCTGAAAACCCAGGGTGCAGGTGGGAACACCTCGCTCAAGGGCGGCACTGAAATGTGGGTGAAGGCGTCGGGAAAGTGGCTGGCTCACGCCACAGAGCAGGATATCATGGTCCCAGTCCACGTTGCCGACTTAGTCACAGCTTTGCGCAACAACGATCCGCGCGCCGAGAAGGGGCTGGAGTTTGTCATCAAGACACTCAATACCAGCGGCTTACGGCCATCGATTGAAACAAGCTTTCATGCGGCCCTGCCGAACGCGGTCGTGGCTCACTATCACTGCGTCAACACAATCGCACTTTCGGTGCTGGAACAACGCGATGAGCTTCTGAAGCAAAAGCTCGATGAGACCGGCATGATATGGGCAACGGTTCCTTACCGGCGCCCCGGGACGCCGCTTGCCAGAGAGGTCGACCTTGCGGCCGCGACGAGCCCCGACGTCATGGTCCTCTATAATCACGGGATCATCGTCACTGGCGAGACCGTCGAAGAAGTTGCCGATCGGATCGAGCGGGTCACTTCAGCATTGACCATGTCCGCGAGACAAGTTCCTGATGCGTCTCTCGGGGTCTTACAGAGGCTGAGCCAGGAGAGCGGCTACTCGCCGGCCGCGGATCTGGCGAGCCACCAATTAGCGCTCTCGCCGGAAAATATCCGGCTGGCGATCAGTGGTTCGATGTATCCCGACCACGTGATCTTCCTCGGCAAGAAAATTGGCCTTCTCGAAGCAGATCAGTCCCTGCCGGCCTACATCGAAAGCTTTGCCAATGCGGGTGAAACCGCGCCGAAAATGATCATCGTTCCCGGCTGCGGTGTGCTGTTGTCGAATGAGCTGACAGCCGGCGGCCAGGTCATGGCCCGATGCCTGGCGGAGGTCGTCGCGCGCATTCCCGATAACGCGGAGGTCGTCTATCTGACCGAGGCGGATGAATATGAACTGACCAATTGGGAAGCGGAGCAATATCGCCAGGCGCTCGATCGCGGAGAAGCACAGTCGTGACGAGCCGGCAACCGTCAGGACGCGCAACCGTCGTTGGTATTGATGTCGGCACGTCCGGCGCACGTGCGGCCGCGCTTGCCGATGATGCAAGTGTCGTGGCGATCGCCAGCGCGCCGTTTGTGGATGCCGATGAAGGTCGCACACCCACGATATGGTGGGAGCGCACGTCGACGGCATTGCGCGAGCTTGCGACAAAGACAAGCCTTGCGGCCGTTCGCGCAATCGGCGTCGACGGCACGTCCGGTACGGTCCTGGCGATCGATGACAAGGGCGAACCGGTCGGTGCCCCGCTGATGTACAACGACACCTCTCCGGATGCATCGATCGTCGAAGACATCTCCCGGCATGCTCCGAGCGACAGCCCAGCGCGGGGCGCGAGCTCGGCCTTGGCGCGAGCGATTTACCTCGCCCGCCAGCCGTATGTCGCAAAGATCGTTCATCAGGCTGACTGGCTTTTGATGAAGCTCGGTGCGCGAGAATGCGCAAGCGATGAAAACAATGCCCTCAAGACCGGATATGACCTTGATGAGGAAAAATGGCCCGACTGGATAGAACGGGCCGGGCTCGATCGGCGCCTGCTTCCGGCCGTCCATCGTGCCGGCTCAGCACTTTCGGAGATAGATGGTTTCGTCCGAGGGCTCGGTGTTGATGAGAGTTGCCGCTTTCATGCGGGAACGACCGATGGCTGCGCATCTTTTCTTGCGACCGGTGCCTCGCAGATCGGGGACGGTGTGACGGCGCTCGGCTCCACGTTGGTTCTGAAGCTGGCTTCCAAACAGCCGATCAACGCGTCCCAATATGGAATCTATTCGCACCGGGTGCTCGATTTCTGGCTGCCTGGCGGTGCTTCCAACACCGGCGGTGGCGTGATCAGGTCGCTCTTCGGAGACGAGCGTCTCGATGCGCTCACGGCCCGCATCGATATCACCAGACCGACAGGCTTGAATTTCTATCCGCTGCTCAGGCCTGGCGAACGTTTTCCCGTCAGCGACGCGAATTACGCTCCTCGACTGGAGCCGCGCCCCAAGGATGAGGCGGTTTTTTTCCAGGCCGTGCTCGAGGGCATTACCGGGATCGAACGGCTTGGATACGAAAGGCTGGCGGAACTCGGCGCGGCCCGCCTGACATCAGTGCGAACCGTCGGCGGCGGTGCGAAAAACCCGGCATGGACCAGGATGCGCCAGACTGCCCTTGGTGTCTCCTTCGCGCCTTCGAATTCTACGGAGGCCGCGGTTGGCACGGCGGCACTCATCCTCCAATGGCAGAGGACACAGCGGTGACCATTGCTCCCGAGATATCTCTAGCAGCGCTGATCGACCGCTATGACTATTTCCTGATCGACCAATTCGGGGTCCTGCGCGACGACCACGCTTATGATGGGGCGGTCGCTGCACTCCGGAGGCTGAAAGAGGCGGGCAAACATGTGATCGTACTGTCCAACTCGGGCCGGAGCGGGGACTACAATGCCGAGCGCTTCGCTCGACTCGGTTTCGACCGCCAGCTCTTCGAGCGGTTCGTGACATCGGGCGACGTCGCCTTCGATTTATTGTCAGCAGACCCTAACATCCGCCCCGGAATGCGCGCTTTCACGATCTCCAGCGGCGGTGACCAGAATCTTGCTGACCGTCTGGGACTCGTCAGCGTTGCCCAGTCCGACGAGGCCGATCTTGTCATCATCTCCGGCAGCGAGGCCGAGCGGATCGAACTCGAGATCTATCGTCGACGACTGGCGCCCGCAGCGGCCAATAACGCTCCCTGTGTCTGCACCAACCCCGATATTCATAAGCTCGCCGGCGGCAAGATTGCGCCTGGCGCCGGGGCGATCGCACGAATCTACGAGAATCTTGGGGGGATGGTCCACTGGATCGGCAAGCCGCATCGCGAGATCTATGAATTCGCGATCGCGCAATGGGCCAGTGTCGATCCCGCTAAAATCGTCTGCATCGGCGACAGCATCGAACATGATATCAAAGGCGCGACCGATATGCGGCTTTCCTCCGTGCTGGTGCGGACCGGCATTCTGGCTGATGCCTCTGAGCAGGAGCTGTCAGAGCTGGCGCAGCATTTCGCTGGTGTTCCGACCTATATGATGTCGAGCTTTTCGCCCGATACGACCGCGCTTTGATTCGGGCTGTTGGTTGAAGCCATTGGCGCAAAGCGGGCATAACCAGTGCAGCGTCGCGCAAATCACCGTCTTCTTCCAAATCGCCCGCATATCGTAAACCAACGCCTGAGCGGTAACCACAAGAAGATTTATTGCATCGTTTGCCGAGGCGAGTTCCTGCCGCGAACTCAGGAGCGTTGCTTTCACCTCAGGCAGTCCGAATGGCGTCAGTGACGGAGCCTTCTGCCTGGAGAGTCCCACTGTGCGAACGACGGCTCCGGCGTTTGCGGCCACTCCGTCGACAGAGTGGAAAGCAGAGCGATCCTTCCCATTCCTGACCAAAACCGCAGGCGTTGTACCATCCATCCTAATAGATGCATCTCTGGCCGTTCACCGGTGATGCTTCCCGATGTTCAAACGAAGCTTTGCTGACCTGTCAAACCGTAACGTGAGACGAATTAGCACATAGTTGAGGCCTAGAGACATTAACAAACTCACTGCGGCTGCTTAGGTTCACTCCCGTCAACACGTTTTCCAAGGAGTGAGCCAATTACCTCTGGTATCTCCACCCCCGCCGTTTCCGTCGCAACCGGCGAAACCGCTGACCTCTTCGCCCAGATCAAGAAGGCCGCCGGTGGCGTTCCGAACACCTTCGCCGCCATCGGTTCACTCGGCCCGGCCGCGCTGAAGTCGATTCTCGACGCCGACGCCGTCCTCGCCAAGGGTACGCTCGGCAAGCAGGATCTCGAAACCATCAAGCTGATCGTCAGCGAACAAGCAGGCTGCGACTACTGTGTGGCTGCCCATACCATGCTGAGCAAGCTGACTGGCCTGAAGCCCACGTTCTCAAGCTGATCCGCGCCGGCGAGCCGACCGGCGACACAAAGCGCGAGGCGCTGGTGCGCTTCGTGCGCAACCTGCAGAAGACCAGCGGAACGATCTCCGAAGAGGAATTCAATGCCATCATGGCGGCCGGGTACACTGACGAACAGCTCGTCGAGATCAGCCTTGCCATTTCGGTGACGATCTTCACCAACGTCTTCAACCGCATCAATGACACGACCGTCGACTTCCCGGCAGTCGCCTGATGAGGGCGACAAAGGGCGCCTTGCGCGCCGTCATGTCGGGGAGCGACCAAATCAAGGAGCAAGTTCAGTGACCTCTGTTGCGAGTGTAAAAATCGATACCAATAACTTCGAATCGGAAGTTCTCGAATCCGACATCCCCGTCGTAGTCGATTTCTGGGCTGCATGGTGCGGCCCTTGCAGGCTCATTGGACCGAGCCTTGAGGAGATCGCCAGTGAAATGGCCGGCAAGGTCAAGGTCGCCAAGATCAACGTCGATGAAAACCCGCAGCTCGCCGCCGAATACGGCATTCGATCGATTCCGACCCTGGCGATTTTCAAGGCCGGCAAGGTCGCCGATGTAAAAGTTGGCGCGGCGGCCAAGTCGGCCCTGACCAGCTGGATCGAGACCGCCGCCTGATCGGATCGTCTTGAAGGAAATTGTGAGACAACGCGGCGGCCCGTGTTTGGGTCGCCAGATCGCACCTCCCACAGGACGGAGCCTCCCCGTCGCGTCGACGCCCCTGTCGGATGCGCTGACCTCGTTATTGAGCCGTTAGCAGCTCACGAATGTTGATGGTTGGAGCGCCAACCTCCTGAAAAGAATTCACTTTCCCGGGAAGAGCGCAGCGATATGAACGGTCCCGTGCCTTACCGGCAATGTCCGCGCGATCGAGCCTGAGGACACGCCGACCCTTTACCTGCGAAAGCAGCTCTGACATCTGCGCGGCTCCGTCCCCTAAAAGGCATGCGTCGCAACAGACTTTCCGTCAGCCATCAAGGGAACATTGAAGCTTCCAGCATAGCGAGGCAGATAGGCGGAACCGACGCCTGACACGGAAGGCATGGTCACCCGAAATGTCGCCGGCCTCCACCCTTGCCATTGTGTTGAACAGCGAGCAGCAACCATCCGAACAGCGTCGTCTCCGTGCCTCTCCCATGCGGTTATCCGCGGTTTCATCGACTAGTTTGGCCAGTTTGCCTTCCTCAGAAATGCAGCACGATCCCGTTAGCGATAGGAAAAGCCGGGCTTTCGCTTAGCGATCAATAGTATCATGATTTCGGATATATTCCGATATTTTCGTTGACAGCAATCTCGACATCGCCAATGATGAGCTTGGATACAGATGCCAAAGAGCAACTGGCCATTGGGAGGGTACGGCATGCTATCGAGGAGAACATTCATTCTGCTCGCCGGTACGTTTCTTGCGAGCAAGCCGTCTTTTGCACAAACCGCAGCGCCAACATCGGAAATCCCCCGTGAAGAGCTTCTCATCCTTGAGAATCCCGAGGGGACAATCAAGAACGCCGGATGGTTCAACATTTGGGCAATCAATGCCGGTGGCCAGACAACCGGCCTCCATCAGAATGCGATGGACACGTTCTGGTATATCGACGCCGACCACGGCATCGACGGCGTCTGGGACAATTCCCTCGCATCTGAAAAGCCGGCCTACAACAGCGATTTCACAGAGATGACAGTAAAGCTCCGCCCCGGAGTTTTCTGGAGCGATGGAGTCGAATTCACCGCCGACGATGTCGTCTACACCGTCGATACTCATCTCAGAACCAATGGCTTGCGGTGGAGCGCGCCGATACAGGTCAATGTCGCCTCCATAGAGAAGAAGAGCCCTACGGAAGTGCTCTTCAAGCTCAAGAAGCCGAACTCACGCTTCCATGCGCTGTTTACCGTGCGATGGAATGCCATGTGGATGATGCCCAAGCACGTATTCGAGAAAGTCGATGACGTCCTGAAATACGACTTCAACCCGCCGGTCTCGCTTGGTGCGTACACACTGAAAAATTTCGACCAGGGCGGCAAATGGTTCATCTGGCAGAAGCGTGACGACTGGCAGCGAACCACCGTTGCGCGTTTCGGAGAACCCGGCCCGAAATTTCTCGCTTATATCGATCCCGGTCCCCCCGAAAAGCGCGTCATCGAGCAGCGGAACCATCGGCTCGACGTCATCCACGACACGTCACCGGAAGGCATGTTCACACTTGCCAAGGAGTCGCCGTCCTCGACAAGCTGGTTCAAGGGCTTTCCCTACGCGCATCCCGATCCGACACTACCTGCTGTCATCTTCAACCATCGTCTTGAGAAGTTCCAAAACAAGGACGTTCGCTGGGCGCTGGCGCTGCTCATCGATATCAAGGCCGTTAGCATGGCCTCATATCGCGGTGCTGCGACGATCTCGGCCCTGGGTGTCCCGCCGACCGGGTTGTATCCGAAGTACTACTTCGAACCGATGGAGAGCTGGCTTGCCAGTTTCGAGGTCGATACAGGCAAGCGCAAGATCAAGCCTTACGACCCAACAATGGGCAAGCAGATTGCCGAGATGCTTCGACCATCAATGAAGGACCAGATTCCCTCTAGTCCGGAAGAGATTTCGACTGCGATCGGCCGCGGATGGTGGAAACCCGACAAGGAGGCCGCCACGGAGTTGCTGGAGAAGGCGGGCTTCACCAAGCAGGGCGGCAAGTGGCATCAGCCGAACGGCGAGCCGTTCACCGTCAAGGTCATGGTCGAAGGCGATCTGAGACCTGTGATGACGCGTGCAGGTTCGATCATTGTTCAACAATGGCGTCAGTTCGGCATCGACGCCAATATCGATGTTGCCCAGGGTACCCTGATCGACCGCCGCGGTGTCGGCGATTTCGACACCTTTATCGGCTGGAGCGTCGAGACCTGGGGCGGCCATCCGGACCTATCGTTCTTCCTGGACAGCTGGCATTCCCAGTTCGTGGCCGAAATCGGCAAGGTCCAGCCACCGCGCAACTGGCAGCGCTGGGCTGAACCGCGCCTCGACAAGATCATCGAGGAGATCCGGAGGATCGATTTCGACGATCCGCGGGGCATCGAACTGGGCCTAGACTATCTCAAGCTTACCGCGGAAGAGATGCCGACCATCCCGTTGATGTCCTACAACGTGTTCACCGTGATGGATACGACCTACTGGACCGGCTACCCCAACGCCACGGATGCGCCTTACACCGATCCCGTGCCGAACTGGGGCAACACCAAATACATGATGGTGAAGCTCAAGCCGGTAAAATCGGCCAAATAGCCCAAGGATGAGCCTGTGCGCGGGGGAAGGAAGGACCGATCCGTCCTTCCCCTCGCGATATCGTCAAGTCGGAGTTGGGTCACATATGCGATCATACGCACTCCACGTCGGCAAGCGTTTCCTGCAATTCGCGCTGGTGGTCTTTATCGGTATCAGCCTGACGTTCTTCATCACGCATCTGACACCGGTTGATCCGGTCGAGCATGCAGTAGCGCAGGTGAGCTCCTTTGGATTTTCGAGCCCGGAATCGATCGAGCTTCTTCGTCAGTCTCTTCGCGAACTCTACGGGACGGGCGACGGGCTTTGGACGCAGTATCTCGTATTCTGGAAACGGTTGGCCTTCCTTGATTTCGGCCCATCCTTGTCAGCCTTTCCGACACCTGTCACCGTCCTGATCGGAAACGCCCTGCCCTGGACGATCGGCCTTCTGACGTTTTCAACGCTTCTAAGCTGGTTGCTCGGCAATATTCTCGGCGGCCTTGCTGGATATTACCATCGAAACCGCCTTCTCAGGATCATCGGCGTCATCACGATGGGCGTGCATCCGGTTCCCTATTATATCGTCGCCTTTGTGCTGCTCATCGCGTTCACCTTCGTGCTGCCCTTGCTGCCGAGTGCTGGTGGATACGAGATGAACCTGCAGCCTGGATGGACGCCGACCTTCGTCGGCAGCGTCCTGCTGCACTCCATTCTCCCGGCACTCTCGCTCATGCTGGTCGGCATAGGGGGCTGGTTCATGGGTATGCGGGCGCTGGTGTCCAACATCATCACCGATGACTATGTCGTCTATGCCGAATTGGGGGGAGTTCCGCGCCAACGGGTCCTCAGATCCTACGTCATGCGCAATGCCTTCATGCCGCAGATCACCGGTCTAGCGATGTCGATCGGTGCGATCTTCAACGGCGCGGTCATCACGGAGCAGGTGTTCGGCTATCCCGGGATCGGCCGGCTGCTCGTCGATGCTGTGCACGCGGCGGACTATTCGCTGGTGCTGGGCATAGCCTCGATCTCAATTATTTCCGTCTCGGCTGCGGTCTTCCTGATCGATATTTTCTATCCGTTGATCGATCCACGCGTGCAGGTGCAGCAATGATCAGCGTCGTTCGAGATCTTTTCCGCTACAACGTCGAATTCGCGATCGGGATCATCATCATGTCGGTCATCCTTGCGATCTCGCTCGCCTCCTTCTTCTCGCCTTACCAGCCGATCGATTCGTATGTCGTTGCGATGGACATGCCGCCCTCGCCGGAATTTATCTTCGGCACGAATTCACGTGGTCAGGATATATTCTGGCAGCTTACCTTCGCCCTCAGGAATACGCTCACCTTCGGTTTCGTCGTCGCCCTGATCAGCCGTATCCTGTCGCTGATCATCGGCCTGATTTCCGGCTACGTCGGGGGAATCGTCGATCGCGTGCTGATGTCGATAAACGATACCTTTATCGTCATTCCGCTGTTCCCCCTTCTGGTGCTCCTCTACTTTGTTCTTCGGGACGACATGACCTGGTTCACCCTTGCCCTGGTCATGTCGGGGCTGGGCTGGTCATACGATGCCAGGCTCATTCGCTCGATGATGATCAGCCTCAGGACTAGGGAATTCACCAACACGAGCATCTTCTCCGGCATGTCGATGCCTCGGATCGTCACGGAAGAGCATCTGCCCTACGTCCTGCCGATCGTCTTCTCCACCTTCATGAACAACATGAACTGGTCGATAGGCCTGGAGATTACTCTGGCCGTTCTTGGTTTCACCGATGTCGAGACACCAACGATCGGCGGCATGATCTTTTGGGCGAACCAGCACAGTGCAATGGTCTCGGGTGTTTGGTGGTGGTACTTCTTCCCGACCGCTTTCGTGACGCTGACCTTTATCGGCCTGTTTCTGTTGTCGATTTCGATGAACGAGTACATCGATCCCCGCAGCCGATTGAGCCGGATGGGGAAATCCTGATGGCAGCGGGGCAACGAGGCAACCAACCTGAGAATGTGGTCCTGTCGACGCAGGACCTGCGCGCCTACTACCGGATGAGCTACTTCGGCATCGACCGGGAGGTGCGCGCCGTCGACTCTGTGACGATGCATGTGCGGCGTAACGAGATCTACGGCCTCGCCGGCGAATCGAGCTGCGGCAAGACCACGTTCATCAAGACGATCGCTGGTGCGATTAGGCCTCCCCTCGACATCGTCGGCGGTTCCGTCAGGTATGAGTTCCTCGATCGAGACCTGTACGAGCTCAAGCCGGAGGAACGAGATTCGGTACGCTGGCGACATCTTTCGTACATTATGCAAGGTTCCATGAACGTATTGAACCCGGTCAGGCGGATTGAGCGGTCCTTTGAGGATTTTGCCTTCCGCCATATCGCGCTCGAAAAGCCGGCCTTCATCGAGGCGGTGAAGCTGCATCTGGAGCGCCTGCGCCTGCCCGCCGACGTTCTGCGTGCCTATCCGCACGAATTATCGGGCGGTATGCGCCAACGGGTGTGCATTGCGCTGGCGACGGTGTGCCGACCCGAATTCATCATCGCCGACGAACCGACCACTGCGCTCGATGTCGTGGTACAGAAGGACGTGCTCGCGATGATACGGGAAACGCAACGCGAATTCGGCTCATCGATGGTCTTTGTAACGCATGACCTCACGGTGCACGCCAACATCGCAGACCGTCTCGGCATCATGTATGCCGGTCGCCTTGTCGAAGAGGGCCGGACGGCAGACGTTTTTGCGGATCCGATGCATCCTTATACCGCGCACTTGATCGCGAGCCTTCCGCGCGTGGGAAAAGTCAATACGCGTGAAGCTCTTCCCGGTTCGCCGCCGAATCTCGGCGCGCCACCAGCCGGATGCCGCTTTCACCCGCGATGCCCTCTGGCGATGGACATATGCCGTCGCGAGAATCCGCCAATGACAACATTGGCTCCTGATCACAGGGTCGCCTGTTTCGCAGCCAGCCCGAGCCTTGACGGGCGATCGTCGGCTGGGGGGAAGACGGAAATGCCGGCAAGATCGGAGGCGACGCCATGAGCCGGATGCTTCTGAACGTCAGCCATGTCAGCAAGACTTATACGCGCGGCGGCATCTTCGGCCGCAAGGCATTTCAAGCGGTGAGCGACGTCAGCTTCGCTCTCGCAGGCGATCCGCCCGAAGTCTTTACCATCATTGGCGAATCCGGCAGCGGCAAGACCACGCTCGCGCGTATGATGTTGAAGATGACGACGCCGACAATCGGCGAAATCCGCTTCAAGGGGCAGGACATTTCCGCCATCCGCCACCGCGGGGCGCGGCTTGCTTTCATGAAGGAGGTGCAGCCGATCTTTCAGAACCCGTTCGAAGCCTTCAATCCTCTCAAGCAGGTCGACCGTTACCTCCTGATGACCGCCCGGAACTTTGCAGAGGCGAAATCCCAAGCTGACGCGGATCGGGCCGCGGACAATGCCTTGCAGAAGGTTGGTCTGTCCATGGCGGAGGTCCGGGGCCGCTTTCCGCACGAGCTGTCCGGCGGCCAGCTTCAGCGCGTTGCCGTCGCCCGGGCTTTGATATCGGGGCCTTCGCTCATCCTGGCCGACGAACCGGTATCAATGGTGGATGCCTCGCTCCGGATGTCCATCGTCAACTTGTTCAAGACCCTGCGCGACGACCTAAAGGTCTCGATCATCTACATCACCCACGATCTCGCTACCGCCTACTCCATCAGCGATCGCATCATGATCATGCAGAAGGGGCAGGTGGTCGAAAGCGGCTCCGCCAGGGAAGTGCTCGACAATCCCACACATCCCTATTCGCAACTGCTCAAGAGTTCAGTGCTCTCGCCCGATCCTTTGGGAAAAGGCGTACTCACCGGCTCCAGTGTCGCAACGCGACAAGCGCGCGATGCCCCGTCGCACGACCGCGCTCCTCTGAATCCTGTCCACCTCGAATAGGGGCGGCATGATCATCCCTCAGTTGTTCAACCTAAGATCGGTATCGTCTCATGCTCACAGCTAAAGTGCGTTTCGACAGAGACTTCATCATCGGAGAAACCGACAGGCGCCTGTTCGGCGCCTTCGTCGAGCACCTCGGCCGCTGCGTCTATGGCGGCATCTTCGAGCCGGGGCATCCAAACGCTGACGAGAAAGGTTTTCGCAGGGATGTTCTCGACCTGGTGCGCGAGCTTGCGCCCACCATCATGCGTTATCCGGGCGGCAATTTCGTATCCGGATACAACTGGGAAGAGGGTGTCGGTCCGGTGGGAAAGCGGCCGCGCCGGCTCGACCTTGCCTGGAAATCCATCGAGACGAATGAGTTCGGCACGAACGAATTCCTGGATTGGTGCATGCTTGCCGACATCGAGCCGATGCTGGCGGTCAATCTCGGCACGCGCGGGCCGGACGAGGCGCGTCACTATCTCGAATACTGCAACCATCCGTCGGGAACATTTCTTTCCGATTTGCGTCGCGAGCATGGTTGGGAGAAACCGCATGGTGTGAAGTTCTGGTGCCTCGGTAATGAGATGGACGGCGCCTGGCAGATGGGTGCCAAGACCGCGGAGGAATATGGCCATATCGCCGTCGAAGCGGCAAAACTGATGAAACTCACCGACCCGACGATCGAACTGGCCGCCTGCGGCTCGTCCGGGCGAAAGATGGCGACCTTCGGCGAATGGGAACGGGTCGTGCTCGAGCACACTTTCGACCACGTCGAGTTCATTTCCTTGCATACCTATTTCAACAACTACGCCGACGACACGCCATCCTTCCTTGCCAGCCCAGATCTGATGGACAGCTTCATCGAAGAGGTCGTCGCCATTGCAGACGCAGTAGCGGCGCGCCGCAGATCGCGGAAGCGGATCATGCTGAGTTTCGACGAATGGAACGTCTGGTATCGAACCCGTCGCGGCGAAAAGAACAGAGTGCAGAGCGGCTGGCCGGTCGCGCCCAGCATCCTTGAGGAGCAGTATAACATGCAGGACGCTCTCGTCTTCGGCGGCGCCTGCATCTCGCTGCTCAATCACGCCGATCGCGTGAAGGCGGGCTGCCTTGCCCAATTAGTCAACGCGATCGCACCGATTATGACTGAAACGGGCGGTCCCGCCTGGCGGCAGACGATCTTTTGGCCGTTCGCCGATTTCAGCAATCTCGGCAGAGGCCGTGTCCTAAACGCCCATGTCGAATCGCCCACATACGCAACCCGATACTACGATCCCACTCATACGGAAGAGCTCTATGACACTATTGACGAAGTTCCGTATTTGAAATTCTCCGCCGTTCATTCGCAGAGCGACGGAACGGTGACACTGTTCATCCTGAATAGGCACTTATCAGAAGAAATCGGCATCAGCCTCCACGCAACTGGGTTCGGGACCTTGAGGAAACAGCGTGCGCATCAGCTGCACCATCCAGATCTGCTTGCCGTCAATACGAAGGGAAGGCCAGACGAGGTAAAGCCGATCAACTTCGATGCGATTGAAGGGACCAATGGTGACATTCGGATCACCGTCTCGCCGGCTTCCTGGACAGTCGTCCGTCTTGCATCTTCCCTCTCGGACAATCGTTAATGCTCGAGATAAAGACGCATCACAATATCCTGGTCGTAGTTTCCAAACCCTCGGCCAAATATATTTACGCCGCCTGGATGTCGCGCGTTGGGCTCGATGCCGATCTTCATCCGGATTGAATGGTGCTCGAACAGAGCTAGATCTTCAATCGTCATCTCTGATATTCGGATTCCATCGATGTAGGATCCGCTCTTGTTGATGCGCCACGTCTTGAGCTTGCCATACTGGGAGCCTTCCAGCTTCCACCAGAGAGGCGTGAAGACTCCGCGCTTGTCGCCGAAGTCGCCTGGCGACGTCCAGGTGCCGACACGATGGTCATTGACCCATAGCGTAATGTCAGAGGGCCAGTCTGGATTGGTGCCGGGAACCTCGGACGACAACTCCATCGAGAATTCAAGGATGTCAACACGGGAGTTCAGTAGTTTAGCATTGTTTGGAAACTTATATTCGACGTAACCTCGGCCGAACCAGAGCAAGCCTGCCTGCATTCTGCCGGGATCGAGAAAAAAATTTGGGACATCCAAAAGTCCGATGACGCCGTCCCTCGAACAAAGGCCGCACGGAGCGCTCACCTCAAATCCGGTAAAGAGGCCAAGTGGCATCGCCACCTCGACCTTATTATTTTGACGCTCTTGCGAGTTTACCTGAAACTGGAAAATGATCTCCTCATATTTTGCGGAGCAAATCTTCTGATGACCTTTCCGAGCTTTTATCGAATAGGATTCAATTAGGCCAGCCTGCTCCAATATTTGAATGTTCGTTGCAATTGTCGATTGCGGCAACCCCAAAGCCCTGCTGATTTCGTTGACGTTTAGTTTGCCTCTATCGTGCAGCAGTTGGAGGATGTCCATGCGGACTGGAGAAGCCAGGCCCCTAAGCACCAAAGCGCCGGTTTCGGAGGTTACGGTGAGAAAGTTCGGTTTCATCTGTTATGGCTTCACTTCCAATATTTTTCTATCAGCTTATTTGATACTATCAAGCTCGCGCGCAAGCCGAAAGTTTCGTAATTCTTCGTGGTCGCTGATGTCCCAAGAGCGCTCCAATCTCATCGCGCGGCTTAAGGGAAACCGGACTTTGGATCGCAGGCGGCGGCGTAGAGCTGCGGCCCGCCATGCGCCGGCTTCGAGATCGCAGCCCCCGTCTGGAGGGGATGATGTCACCTTGTCGTGGCTTGACGGTTCCATGATAACCGGTTGGCATGACCAACTAACGCTCAGCGAAAAGAACCATCGTTTTCCGCCATCCATCATCGCCCATGCGGTATGGCTCTAGTTCGGTTTCCGCTGAGCCTGCGTCTTCTCGAGGAAATGCTGCTGGGGCGCGGGATCCCCGTCTCGTATGAAACGATCGGGCAACCGGGAAATTAGGACCTATTACGCAAAGCACTTCGTCGCAGGCAGCCTTCGGCCCAGACATTTGGCATCTAGACGAGGTGGTGATTTCCATTTCGGCAGAAAACACTGGCTCTGGCGTGCCGTGGAGCGGGACGGGTACGTCTTCGATGAAATCGTCCAAGGCGCATGAGATACCAACGCTGCCAAGCAATTGCTCCGGAGACTGCTGAAGAAACAAGGCCTGGCACCCAAGCGGATCATTACCCCCAAACTCCGCTTTGGCGCGGCGACGCGTGAGATCATGCGAATGGTCGAGCAGAGGTCCCACAAAGGTCTTCTGTGGTTGCCGCCCTTGATGCAAGTAGTTTCTAACTTTATGAGCGTGTGATCGAGTGCGGTCTTCTGTCAGGCCTTTTGACTTGCGGCATTGTCAGAAGCCGCTGGCCGGTCGCGACCAGCATCCTCGGTTTCCTTGCCAGCATCCGCGCCAACCACGAACCTTCATCAATCGATCTGCGCCCACGCCAGTTCAGACGCGACATCGCCCCAATGATTAGAAGCCGACGGATATCGACCTGCCCGGCCTTCGAAACACGTCCAAGCCGTTCCTTGCCACCCGACGAGTGTTGCCGTGGCACAAGGCCCAGCTATGCCGCAAAGTCCCGGCCGCGCGCGAAGGTCGCCATTTTCGGCGCGAAGGCCTCAACGGCCAGTGCGGTCAATGGCCAACCCCCGGCATGGTTTGCAGCCGACGCGCCATGTTGGTTCCCCCGGCCAGTTCCCTGGCCTTCCTCGTCTTCGCCGCTATTCGGGCCGTCTTCTCTGCGATCTGCGCCAGAAGGTCCCGGCATTCCTCACGGACAAGCATGGGAAGGTCACTGTCCCGCTCGGCCAGGATTGCCTCGATGCGCTTGAGCTGGACGAGCCCCTGTGGAACGATGTGACCGTATTCGTAGAGTACCGCGCGCAGAGCATTCACCAACTCCGTGCGCTGATGGACAATACGCTCGCGCGCTCGGAACAGTACGGCATTGGCCTGCTGCTCTGCCGACTTCATCTCGACGAAGCGCATTTCTGGACGCTGTGCCGCGATAACGATCGCTTCGGCGTCGGCGGCATCATTCTTCTGACGTTTCACGAAAGGCCGGACATACTGAGGCGCGATCAACTTCACTTCATGGCCAAGCTTCAACATCTGCCTGGCCAATAATGGGCGCCGCCACAGGCCTCCATCACAACGATGGCAGGCGCTTGCTCTGCCATGAATTTCTGGGACTGGGGCCGCGACAGTTTCTTGCGGAACTTAACCTGCCCCGTCATCGACGCGCCGTGGACCTGAAAGACAGATTTTGCCAGATCCACCCCGATCATTATATCCTTCATACTACCGTCCTCTCCGTTTCGTGGCGTTCAACACCACCAACCTGGCACATCGCGATGCCGTCTGGGGAGGGCGGCAACCATCCCATCTCAACAGTCGAGCGTAGAATTCCATCTGCCGCTGCGACAAAGAGAGCCAATGATATAGGGCTCGGATCAGTCGGACGTTTGCAGCGGTTCATCCCGCTCTTCTCGGCACTCCGGAATCTTCCTGTCGCACCGCATCAGAAACATTCCGCTCGGCACCCGGGTTCATCGCGTCCGCGCCCTGGCGCAATGGAATGAGCCGCGCCGTTACATGATTTCAGTCAGCTGCGAGATAGGTTATCATCGCTCGATAACGTGCCAGATCCGAAGCGAAAGCTTGAATGCGGTAGCCGCAGTAGGTTTTGAGGCGGTACGTGACCGCGCATGTCGACGGCAATAACAACGCCATCGATCGGACAGCGCTTCAAGTTGATGCTTGTAGACGTCTTCTGTCTGACACCATCCTGGTACAATGATAAGCGGATCTTCCCGATCCAGCTTCAAGATAATGAAGTTGGACGCCTGGCCCCACCTCCGCGAATTGCAATCCGACTTAGGTTCAACCACTGCAGCTGCCAAGGATTTCCCAGCGATTATAGCAAAGGCTCGCGGTAAGGCAGACATAGACTTGGCCGATCCATGGAGCCTGATGTCCTCGTAAGGTTAGATCGAAGAGGCAGGCCGTCCCACCTGCTGTAACGCTGTCATGCGGGAATTCACTCATCGTGTTTTTGATGAGGCAGCTGCCTCGCTGTTGAAGCCCAACTGCGCCAGTCTTCCCCTTGCAGCTTTCCCTCCCTGACGCAGTTGCGCTTGCGGCTCTTCGGCCGCAAGGGAAGCTTCGCCGCGAACGATCGTACCAGCGTCCAATTTCCGATCGCGCCCTTGCAGCCTCGGCCTTCGCGCCGAGGTGGAGTCGAGAGCTTTCCCTCAGCAAAGGAAAAAAGGAGAAACGAGCATGGACAGAGAAAAGATAGAAGAGGTGCGCGCCCGCGTATCCTGCGCGACCGTGTTGCTGCAGGCAGGCTTTATCCTCGATAAACGGGAAAGCAGCCGCCGAGCGTTGAAGTTCCGGCGTGGCGCGGACATCGTGATCGTCACGCATCAGGGAGCAGGCTGGTTTGATCCGCTATCGGAGCGAAAGGGTGATGTCTTCACGCTGGCGAGGCTGTTGGGAGAAACCTCGTTTCCGGCCGCCGTCGAGCGGCTCGGTGGGCTCATCGGGTTCCATAGCGCGCCGATTGTTCCCGATGTCTCTATGCGACGGCGTCCGGCTTCGATTCGCGAAAGGTGGTTGAGCCGCCCGGCAATGACCTTGGGATCGCCGACCTATCGCTACCTGTCCGAAACCCGAGCGTTGCCGCCGTCGATTCTCCACTTGGCCGCCAAGCGCGACCTCATCCGGCAGGGCCCTTTCGGCAGCGCCTGGTTCCGCCACGAGGATGAGAGCGGGCAGCTATCTGGGTGGGAAGAACGTGGCCCGCAATGGCGAGGCTTTTCCAACGGCGGGTCGAAGACGGTGTTTTCTTTCGGAAGCCGCGAGCCAGTCCGTATCTGCATCACCGAGGCTGCGATCGATGCGCTGAGCCTTGCGACTTTAGAAAAGGTCAGGCCGGATACGCTCTACGCAAGCACCGGGGGGTGGTCGCCATCGACCGTCCGCATCATCGAAACCATTGCTGCCAACACGATACTTGTTGCCGCCACCGATGCCGATCCACAAGGCGAGGTCTATGCCGATCGGCTTCGGCACATTGCCGAGCTCATCGGTTGCGACTTCAGCCGGGTCCGCCCGCCCGCCATCGACTGGAATGAGGAATTGAAGGAAAGACGGGAAAGCGGGGAACTGGCGCATGCACGGGAAGCCGCGTCAAGGGTGAAGCTTCGCCCGCCGCACGGCGGCCCCTGACCCGGTTCCCGCGAGGCGCCGGCTGAGAAGGGGTGATCAAAGGACTGAAGGGAAAGTCGATGCGTCCCTTCAGGAGCCACCCCAAGGGAGCAGCCGATGTCTCATCTTCCCGCCAATCGCCAGTTCCTGGAAGGAGCTGCAACCCGTCAGCAGATGTACGCCCTCTTCAACCGCCATGGCCAGGCCCCGTCCGACGATGATCGGATCTCGGGTCGCCTTTATGCCGGCGAGTGGTTCGAGATCTCAGAGGCCGACCATGACCGCATGTTGGATATCCTGCCGCCGCTCTTCATGCGCGGCGATCACTTTGCGATGCGTGAGTTTTTGGTGCGGAAAATCACCAGTGTCTTCTTCACCCTGAAGATCGACGGCCGGTTTCGCTGGTTTCACGCCTATTGCGATCTCGCCGATGTCGGTGCGATCAACAGCATGCGCAGGACAATCGTCGAGCGCGAGTCAAGGCCGGTCCGCGCGATGACCCGGACCGAAAAGCTTGAGCACATCTGGAGCACCACAGGCGCTGATTTCCGCGCCTATGCCGATCAGCGTTTTGCCGCGGATTTTGCGGGCGGGCGCATCGTCATGGTGTTTTCGGCCGCGCAGGCAAAGGTCTGGAAACTCCTCGACGACCTGAGCGACGACGAGATCGCCGCCAAGCTTCCCGTGCAGTTCCGCCACCGTGGCAAACAGGTCGCCGCCTGACCGCCGCCCTCCAACTCTTCCCGACATCATCGCAGGCGAACGGCGGCTTGAGCCCGCCCTGAGCCGCGCTTCCCCGACAAGGAAATCTCATGACGCATGACGATCCCTTCACGCTCGATCTCTTCGGCAACACCGCTGCCTCATCGGGCTTTGATCTCTGTTCATTCCCTCTGCAGGCAACTTTTGGTGCCGACGACGAAAGCTTCCATCTTGCAAAGGCTTGGGGATTGGCCGGTCCGATCGAGGGTTGGACGAAGGTTGATTTCTATGACACGAAAAGAGACCCGATCGACGAGGCCGCTTTCAGACAAACGGTCGAGGAGTGGGCAGAGCACCAGCGCCAGCTCGCGCTCCTCGACCGTCGCAGTGTTGCCGCAACGGTACCCACGCCGTGGGGCGCCTCACAGTACGCCGTTGTCTACGCAGATGGCGTTATCCGCCACAGTACTGCCAGCCACGGCGGATTTCTCCTGTCAGCGGAGCGCAACGCCTCTATACCGGTTTTCATACGGTCACCTGAAGGTGCTTACGAAGAGGATTGCGCCTGGGCTGTCGTCGCCAATGCCTTCCCGGACTTGTTCATCAATTATGAAAAGCGCCACGCCGATGAGACACTTCGCCAGTTTTATCCGGATGCCTGGGAAGCCTTGTGCGGCGAGATCTTGGAGCCCGGCCAGTCTCGTGCGAAGGACCGTCGGCGTTTCGAGGCCGAAAACGCCGGACGCTGGGTGGTCGTCTCTGCCATCCTATCCAGCCGTCAGCCGGGGTTTGTCGAATGCGTGGCAAGGCTCGGGGCACGAGGCGACGAAGCCCGCCGATATCTGGTAGCCGAGCAACGGTGCGAGATCGTGCTCTTCGGCTTTGTCATCGATGAGGTCCGCGATACGCTCTATACTGGCCCGTCGAGTTTCATCGGCTGGGGCGAGCGGCAAATTCTGACCGACTGACCGTCAGACCATCAGGGAGACGAGGCGACGCGGCCGGCGAAGCCTGTTGATGGACGCCGTTCCCGGCAGTCCTTGCGATAGTGTGGAGACGGCGCTCGGCATCACGCTCCATCGACCGCTGGCCGTTGCGATTGCCTCGGCTGCTGCTCCGGCGTATTGCCCGCGTTCCACCGTAGCTTCGCCGGCAAGGCCAGGCTGTCATGGGCGTAAGCAGTGCAGTGAAGACGTCCTGCGAGGTGCAGGAGCGAAGACGCCTAGCGGTTTGTCGGGTGCTGCCCCTCGGGTTTGCTCCGGTCTGAACCGGACGGCGTCCCGGTCAAAGGCCGCGTTTTGCGCCGCTTTGCGGCAGGCTCGACGCTTGCTTCACAAGGCCGGGCCGCGTCTACGGCAGACCGCGCGCGGTCCGCGGTATCCGCAACCCGACCTTTCTCGCCACGCATCATCCTGACCTTGAGCCGGGCCCGCTTCGCCGGTTCGTGTCGACCGCGCCCGAGGAACAGCGCCGGACAAACGGACCCTCGGGCTTCGCTCAACCAGCACTCAAGGACAGTCATCATGGCACCGCTCAATCGTTCCGCTTCCAAAACCCCCGCCACCCAGCGCGCCACCACACTCGAGATGGTCCGGCACGCCTGCCCGGACAGCGCCCAGGCGCAGCGCATCTCGGAAAGCTTCGGCCTGCGCGTTATCGACAGCGAAAGCCTGCGTGACCTCCATCGCAATCAACTGATCGAGAGTGCCGAGGCGCTGAAGGACGGTCTCCAGGAAAAGGCCATGCAGACACACATGCAGCGCATCGTCGGCTCTTATATCGGCTCTGCCTACGGCGCCGGCCAGTTCTACAGCCGCTCGGTGACAGAAGCACGCGACTTGACCGCAAAGCTATCCAACGACGACCGGGACGAGGATCTTGCCGGTCCGGTAGGCTTTGACAGCCGCGCCCAACGCAAGCGCGAATTCGCAGCCGACATGGGCCTGCAGGCCCACGTGCTGCGCATGGCAGCCGAGGGTACCGTCAGCGCTTACGAGGAAATCACCGGCGAAACCTGGAAGCCCTACGAGCGCGGCGGTGCTGCAGTGTCGGTCCCGTCGCTCGACCAGCGCGCCGCATCAATGCAGCTGTCAGCCTTTGACTGATGGCCGCACCTTTGTCCTCCACGCCGAGGCCGCTGCACCTGAGCGTGCAGCGGCCTTTTTCATGTGACGAGCGGCTTGGCGCGCCATCGTGGCTCGTTCCGATTGCGGTCTAGCGTCGCCCGGAGAAGGCTACGCGCAACGGCAAGCCGTCCTCCACTGCCGTTTCGGCCCGCTCTCAGATCCTGGCCATTCCCGAACAGGGCACCGCGGGTGCGCCGCCTCCGGCCGCGCTGTTCGACCGCCGTAACGACCCGCGATGGCGCGGCTCGCCGGATGAAAGGAATCAACGAAGATGAGAAAAGCGACCACCAAGACCGAACCGCGCACCGACGTCCATACGCGCATCACCGACGTGATCGTCGAACAGCTCGATAAAGGGGTGCGCCCATGGGTGCAGCCCTGGAGCGCGAAACATCTGGGCGGCCGCGTTTCGCGGCCGCTGCGCTTCAACGGCGAACCGTATTCAGGGATCAACGTGCTGCTTCTCTGGTCCGAAGGCCTGGCGCGGGGATTTTCGTCGCAAATCTGGATGACCTTCCGCCAGGCCGTCGAACTCGGCGGGCATGTCCGCAAAGGGGAGAGCGGCTCGATGGTCGTTTATGCCAATCGTATCCGCAAGACCGAAACCGATGGCAGGGGTGAAGAAGTCGAGCATGAGATTCCCTTTCTCAAGGCATACACCGTCTTTAACGTCGCACAGATCGATGGCCTGCCAGAGATCTATTCGACATCGGCCACCGGCGCACCTGTTCAGCCTATGGACGGGATCCCGGCGGCGGACGCCTTTTTCAGTGGTACAGGTGCCACCGTCCGGCATGGCGGCAACAAGGCTTTTTACGCTCCCGGACTGGACATGATCCAAATGCCGCCCATCGAGACCTTCCGCGACGTGGGAAGCTACTATGCCACCCTTGCCCACGAACACATCCATTGGGCAGGAGCCAGCCATCGCCTTAACCGAGATCTTTCCCGCTATGCCAAAGATCGGTCCGAACGGGCGCGCGAGGAACTGATCGCGGAGCTCGGGGCGGTATTTCTTGCTGCCGACCTTGGCATTGCTCCTGAGCTGGAACCGCGACCGGACCACGCGAGCTATATTGCCTCATGGCTGACAGTGCTAAAGAACGACAGACGCTTCATCGTCCAGGCCGCAGCTCAAGCTCAGCGTTCCGTGGCTTATCTTCACGCGCTCCAGCCGGACGGCGAAAAGGTGGCGGCATAATCCGGGCGCAAGTCGAGCGTACAGCGCCCGACTTGCATAAACCGCATAAAATACGTATTTTAGGTACTTCACTGGAGGTGGCGATGAAGCAGTTTTCCTTCTCAGACATGAATAGAGCCTCGGGCGAAATCCTCGAGACTGCACTGATTGAACCGGTTGCGCTCACCAAGCGCGGCAAGGAGAAACTGGTCATCCTGACGGCCGACCAGTACCGCAAGCTGATTGGCCGATCGCATACGACCGCCTACAGCCTGGACGATGCGCCCGATACCGTACACGACGAGTTGATGACCGGCCTCGACCAGTTGCTTGAGGACGGCAGTGTTTGAGGCGGGCCAGGTCGTCCGTTTCCATTATCTCTGGAAGCGCGCGGCGCAGGCCGGCGAAGAAACAGGCCGCAAGGCGCGTCCCGTGTGTGTCGTCGTGCGCACCTCTGCCATTCCAGGCGTGGTTTTCCTGTTTCCGATCACCTCACAGATGCCCAATGAAGAGCGCCTGTTTCTGCCGATCAGCCAAATCGAATGCCGCCGCGCCGGTCTCGATTTTCCCTGCTGGATCGTTCTCGATGAGTACAACCGCGTCGAACTCGACAAGGCTTTCGACTTTGAGTCGACTGCGCCGCTTGGCAGTTTCAGCCCGGCGTTCCTGAAGAAGATCGCCCGCACCGTCAAGGACGCGGCGGCAAACCGCAGGCTCGCTGCTGTTTCGCGCTCTTGAGCGCAGAGCACCCGCACGCGTTTCGGCTCACCGGCAATAGCCGAGTCCGGCAGACTGCGGCACGAAACGACGATCGCTCCCTCCGCTCGGAGCGCTCGGTGACCCAGCCACCGCATCTGCGCGTCGGTTGCGTCAGTCGATGCGAAACCAATTTGGCGGCGGCATGCCGGACGGCACCATGTCGCGTCCTTCCCGCAGCGGCTCGCCCGCGGTCTCGATGAGGCATGTCTGACCGGAAATCGCCTCGCGCACTCGGCTCGATCGTCATCCGCAACGGCCGGCTCGTTTTCTTCCCCTGTCCGCGACGCGGCCATTCCTCGCGGGACAAGAAAGCCTCGGCCCATGGCCGTCCTCCACTTCGTTGCGGCCCCGAGGGGTGCGTTCCGATCGTTCCCGGTCTCATCGACAGCCATCGAGGCCGCGATGGGCGGCCCGAGCAACTGAAAAGGAACACGACAATGGCAACAATCGGCTCTTTCACCGCATCCGAAAACGGCTTCTCCGGCACCATCAAGACGCTCAACCTCAACGTCAAAGCCAAGATCGTCCGCGTCGAGCGCTCCTCGGAAGAGGCTCCCGACTACCGGGTTCTCGCCGGCAACGTGGAATTCGGCGCCGGCTGGCAGAAGCAAGCCCGCGACAGCGAGCGCGACTACATCTCCGTCAAGCTCGACGACCCGAGCTTCCCCGCTCCGATCTACGCAACGCTGACCGAGGTCCAGGGCCAGGAAGGCCTCCAGCTCATCTGGTCGCGCAACACGCGCCGCTGAGCCGAAGAAGAAAAACCCCGCTCGACGGAGCGGGGTTTTTCCGTGTCACTTGTTCAGCGCATCCTTTAGCGCCTTGGCCGGCTGGAAGCTCAGCTTCTTCGCAGCCGCAACCTTGACGGTGGCGCCGGTCGACGGATTGCGCGCCTCGCGCTCCGGCGTCTGCTTGACCTTGAACTTGCCAAAGCCGGGCAGGGACGTTTCGTTTCCGGCAACGGCCGCCTCGGTAATCAAGGCGATTACGGCCTCGACGATCGCCTTGCCCTGCGCCTTGGTCAGGCTGTGTTCCGTTGCGATCTTGTCTGCGATTTCGTTGGTCGTGGTCACTTTTCATCTCCGCGTCATGATTGATCCGGAATCCCTGCCATTCGGACTTGCCGCTGTCATCGACGCGCTGCCGCAAAAACCGGGTCGTGAACCGGATTTCCACAATTACCAACGGGTTTGTAGCCCTTGGCCTGTTTTTTTCGGGCAAGATCGAGGAAATGGACCATCGCGTCGCGCTCGCTGTCAAACACTGCGGTCTTTTCGCCGCCTGCCTTGCCAATCCGGCCCCAACATCGGACAACGGCAACCTCTCCAAAAAGAGTCGGCTGAATGGAAAGCGCGTAATAGCGGGCCATGTTTTTCGTTTCGTCGACGCGCTGGCAGTAAAGCTGAAAAAGATGGAGGGTCATGACCGCAGGATGGCTGCGGCTCTCGATTACGTCCAACCAGAGTTTTGAATCGATGAGCGAAGTCCGATTCACTATGGTGATGAATGGTGGCCATTACTGTGGATGAGATGTAGAAGCGGCCGCAGCATTCACGAACGGGCAAACGAAGCATGGAAAACGCGATCATCGACAATCGAGGCGACTTCGGGCTATGGGCGATCGAGGTTGCCAAAATGATCGTCAGCGAGCAGGGTTTTGAATTGGCAAGCGCGGCACGGGACGCTCCGAAGACGGTGTGCGGGCTGCAGGAAATGCACTCGGCCAGGCGATCACCAATGCTCTCATGGAAGTCTATGACGGTTTGCTCGAGGGCGCACCAGAACAATAGTCTCAATTGTCAGATCGGCAAGGGCGGCATTTCGCCGTCGGCAACACGCCATATCCATGCTGACAGATCGGGTCGTGCCTCGATCATCTCTCTCAGACAAGCCTCAAATGCTTCGTCCGCCGAAGGCGGCACGATATAGAGCGCCAGGGGTTGTGGTTTCACGTCGGACAGGGTGGCGTTCGCCAGCGGATGGTCGCGCCTAAGATTGAAACGAAGGCCTTTGACGGATTTCGATCGCAGTCGCGCCAGCCGTTCGACGAGACTTTGCTCATAGGCGTCTTCGATCGGCAACCACTGCTCGGTCACGGTCATCAGCGCGATCTCATTGACCACGATGATCCCGGCCGGACCGCCGCCGATTGTGGCGATCATCATTAGATGCGGCGCCTCGCCGCTATGCCAAAGAGCGAGCTCCGGCTCGAACCGGCGCTGGACGCTCGTCCAGGCTGTCTCCTCCAGATACAGGCGAAAACCTGGCATGTGTTTGATCACAACCTGACGACCGCCCCTCGCTTCGGCGAATTCCTTGATCTCTCCCACCAGGACCATCAACGGCTTCGGGCCGGCCGACGTCTGGAAAAGTCTGGCCAATTTGTGAGCCCGCCGCTGCCCGATCGCCGTCTTGTCGTGGGCTCTGAACGGTTCAGGCAGCAATAGGCGATCCGACAGCGGCGTTCCTCTAACCGCCATGTTGCCGGCCGCCTCCAGCAGATGATGATAGACCTGCCACCAGTGACGTTTGCCGGTCCAGTGCGACGTCCATTCCGTCAAGCCGCTTTCGTGCCACAGGAAATGCAGGAGCGCCCGCAATGACAGATTCTTGCTCTCCACCTTGACACTGTCGTTCCCTTCGCCGCCAGAGCCAACCTGATTGGTCGCTGCGCGCTTCGACAGCGAAAAATCGAGCTTCAGGCAAGCAACGCCCGACGACGGGTCAAGCTTGATCGCCGATCCCATCAGCGGGCCAAGTCCGGAAAGTTCATAGGGGGGATCGTAGGAGGGACAGGCCGGATCGTGACCACTGCCAGAGAGCGGCATCCGCTTGATCAGCAACTGGTCACCGATATCAGCAATGTACATTGGAACGCCCGGATCCCGGCAAAGGCACAGCGGTCGGATCTTGCCACGATGAGCGCGTGCCAGCAGATGCGGAAACTCGTTGTGGTCTTCGTCGCACGCGACGCTGTCAAACCGAAATCGCCTCATGAAGGAGTGACGCTTGAGGCGCGCGCGGCGCGCAAGGATGGGTGCCACAAGAGAGGGAAACCTGTCTGCTCAGATCGGCCAATTGTGCCGGGCGAAAAAAGCCAGCTCAAGGCCGCGCGGCCCCTCCAATTTTCTCTCCGCTCCGTTTCACTGCGCTGCGACAAAATCGGTTCCTCCGCACGCCGGCTCCGCCGGTCGCGTTCCGCGAGCCTTGACCTGCCTTCCCCCGCCCCGCGCGCCGCCGTCATCTTTCACATCCGTCAAGGAGACGACGATGACCATCGACCAGCACATCGAAGAATTACGCATCGAGGCCCGCAACGCCGAGACCATCTGGGAGCGCCGGGCGCTCGAAACCGAACTCGATCTCGCGCTTGCCGAGCGCGAAGTCATCTGGGCCGAACTCGACGGCCGCATCGAGGCGGAGCCGCCGTTCTGAGGCGCCTTCGCCGCATATCGATCGAAGCGCGCCGGATCGACCGACACGCTTCGATGCTTTCGCTCAATATCCATTGTCTTCCAGATAGGTGTCGATTGCCGCCTGCATGATGACCGTCATCTTGACATCGTTCTCGTGGGCGGCGCGCATCAGCCGCCCCTTCATCTCCTGCTCGAGCGGTACGTTGACATAGAACTTGATGGCACGATCCTTTGCGCGCTTCAGGCTCTTCAAGCGTCTGCGCGTATCCTGCTGCTCTGCCGCACGCTTGGCCGTCCGGCGTCGCCGCTCGTCTTCAGGAAGCCGAGGCAGGACCGTGTCGCGCTCGGCAGGCTCTGAGCGAATATCGTCCGCAGCTTCGGCTTCTGCACCGGCGGCCACTTCGAGCAGCGCCTCACTGGGTTCCAGCGTCGCCGGCTTTCGGCGTGGAGCCAGCGAAAACTGCTGGAAGTCGATTGTCGCCTTGCTCATGCCGCGACCTCAGCCGCGCCCGACAGCCGCCGAACCTCGATTTCGTCGACCAGCGCTTTCACCTCGATGCGCGCCTTGCGGACGGAATCCGTCAGTTCCTGCATCTGCAGCGTTCCAAGTCCGTTCTGGATCTCGCGATAGATGTTGCGTTCATAGAGCTCGGTGTCGAGCAACATTGTCTGATAGTTTGCATCCAGCAATCCCGCGACGAACGGCCGGATGTAGCGATAGGCCTCCAGGTTCCGGCCCGGCAATGTGATGCGGGTACGAACATTCATATGCAGGATCGAAAGACCCAGCTGATCATTGATCTCGTTGACCTCAGCAATCGTCTGCCCTGCTGCCTCGATCTCCTTGATCCCTGGTTGGACCGGCGACAGCACCAGGTCCGACGAGCGTATGATGGTTGTCTGAAGGACGCTGTCGACGCCAGGAGCATCGATTACCATCATATCGAAAGCGTCGTCGAACTTCTTCAAGACATCCTCGATCGCCCGTTGGGTCGCAGCGATCGTCACCTCGATGTTGTCCGGTACGTTGCCTTTTCTGTAGCATAGCTTCCACCAGCCCGCGAGGTTCTGCCTGCTATCGGCGTCGATCATGAGGACGCGTTGCCCGCCAAGTGCATATTCGCCGGCGAGCAGCGTCGCCAACGTCGTCTTTCCAGCGCCGCCCTTGTTGCTGACCACCGCATAGGTTCGGGACATCGCAAACTCCCTGCGAGAAGAACGTCGCCCGGCCGGTCGACCGAGAATGGAACTATAATAGTTTGGTTTTGAGGCTCGTCCAGCAGAATCTATGCGTCGGTTCGATGGATGCTTTTCCACATGAGTACGAGATGGCAAGCGGGTCTACTGCCTGGCCCTACCGTGAGGAAGATCATCCACACGGTATCGATAAAGTCTATGTTTATATCATTTTAACGTGCGTTCCCACGGAGTGACGCCGCCGAATTTCCATATCGGCGTGGCGTGTGATGTGGTCGTAGCTCTCGATCGATTGGATACAATCGATATCGGAGTCCGTTGGGAAGGGGCTTTGAGTGGCTTGCACTATTGAACTGAAACAGTCTATATTGGTTTGGCAGGATACGCAATTTTGTGATACAAATTGCTGACGATCGACGGACGAGCCGTCGATGGCGCCGGCGGCGGCAAGACGACGAGGCGAATGTCGTGGCTAGAAGCGGGAAGACAGCACCGGCGGCGACGTGCCTCAAGGAGCGAAAAGAGCGTGTCGTGCACGCTCGCTTTGCTGCGTCCGAGTTGATGGAAGTCGAAGAAGCGGCGAAGCGGGCTGGGATGACGCTATCCGCCTTTATCCGATCGCTGACGCTCGATGGTGCCGGCGTCCTGCCATTCCTGACGGAGGAGGATCGGGCAGTATTCGATCTTCTTCATCGCGACCTCAGGGCAATCGGTGTGAACCTGAACAGTCTTACCAGGTTCGCGCACCAGCGCACTGTCCCGATCGAGATCTCGAATGTGCTTCAGGATTTCCAGCCTGTTGTCGCGGGTCTCGCGCTGGAGCTTCGTCGGCTCGCCGCTCGGAGCGGCCGCAGAGTCGAAGGGCGTACCTGATGGAGATCTTTTTCGGGGCTTTCACCAAGGAATGGGAGCAGCGTAGAGCCGCCTTTTTGCATGAAAGGCTGATCGGCAAGACCGCTGGTGATGACGAAGAGGCCCGCCGCCGGCGCAGTGCTGGTGCAAGCAGCGGCTTGGGCCGCCATCCGCCAGGATGGAAGAGAAGCAGTCATGTCAGCATTGCGCGGCATATGCCGGTGCACCGGCCGATGGCAGCGCGCTTTGCAGGGCTTGCGACCGGAAGCCAGCCTGCTGTCGTCAAGATGACGTCCTTTGGCGGTGGCGGCCGGCTGGGTGCAATGGCCGGCTACATCTCCCGCAACGGAGAGGTTGCGATGGAAAACCAGGCTGGGGAAGAGCTCAGGGGCCGGAAGGCTATCGCGGCACTTTCCGACGACTGGTCCCATCTGATGGGCAACCGCGCAGAAAGCCGCGACATCGGTACCTTCCGCATCGATATCGCCGGCGGTCCCCGCGAGGGGCAAGCGCTGCACGCGTGGGCACGGGACGTCGTAAAATCCGCCGTCGGCGAACGTTCCTTTGCCTTTGCAGTCGAACCGCGTGATGACAATCATCGCATAGAGGGTGTCGTTGTCCTGCGGGCTCGCAACGGAGAACGACTGACAGCCGATGCCAAGGCAGAAGGGATCGTTAAGGCCCGCATGGTGGGGCAGGGGGCAAATCTCGGGAAGGCAGAGTTCCGCTTTACCGGCTATGGTAATGGCGTTGAATATGGCACCGCCCGTCTGCGCAAGATGGTGGAAAAGTTCAACGGCTCCGTCGAGAATAACCGTGGCGAAATGCTCGCGGATGCCAGACGGGCCGGCGACCTCGTGCAGTTGGAGTGGCGCAGCGAACTCCATAGCCGAAAGCCCCGGGATGTCATGCATCTCGTCATGTCAGCAAGGGCTGGCACCGATGTCCAGTCGTTCCAAGCGGCGGCTCGCGAATTTTTGGCCACAGAATTTGCCCACCACCGGTATGTCTTTTCTCTGCATGATCCGACGCGGGATCCGAAGGCCGAACAGGACGGCGGCAAGCGGCCTCACGTGCACGTGCATGCGATCATCGCCATGCGGTCCGAGGATGGCGAGCGGGTCGAGACCTCGATTGCATCGTTTCGACATTGGCGCGAGAGTCTTGCAGAGCAGGCCCGCGCGCATGGCATCCGGATGGAGATGACGGACCGCCGGGAGCAGGCGAGCGCCCCGGCGTTCACTCGAAACCAGGTGCGGCCGGTCAGTCGCGGCGGGCGAACTGAGCATGAGGGGACTTCAACCTTTTCCAAGCAACGTTATGTTCAAAAGCGCCATGAGGCTCCAACCGCGGCAAGAACAGACAGGAGCTTTTTCTACACCGAAAAAGTTCATGAGCAGTGGTCTGAACTCGCGCGCAGCGCGGGCGACGTTGAAGTCGAGGCTTTTGCAGATAAGCAGATTTCTCGTTTGAAAACAGCAGATAATCGCCTGAATCCGCAAATCCATGTGTCTAACCTTTCCAGCGATTCAGCCTCGCCATTCCGAACTGAATTGGTTAGACTATCTCAGCTTGCGGAGGTCGATAGCATGAGTGCCATGACGCGATCGGAGTTCGAGGCATATGAGAAGCGTGTGGAAACCGCTCTGTTTCAGGCGGAGCGTGTTATGCCGGAAAACCAGCGGGTCAATTTCGAGGAGATTGCCGCGGCCGCAAGGGAGCACGTCGACGTTCGCCGCGAAATCATGGAGCAGGCCGAGCAGGCGGGCCGTCGCACGCCGGAGGATACCGGTGCTCGACAGCCCGACGCGTACCGCCAATGGGACAAGGCCGTCGCACGCCATGGTCTGGAGGCAGTCGAGGCCGGAAACGACATCATGATCGAAATCCAATATTATCGTGAGCGGATCGAGTTCGCCGACGATGACGAAGTTCGCGCTGATAAAACGCCGTTTCAGGCGAGCCTGGATTTCGAGCTTGCCAGGGCAGCGGAGCTGGGAGCCGCGGGTAATTCTTATATCCGAGAGCTCAGCGAGGTAGACGAGGAGTTGTGGGTCGCACTCGAGGCTGCCGAGCGCTCTCTGGATCGAAGCCGGCAAAAAGCCGATGGCCTGGATGAGCGTGACGTTTCGGGCCGCTCTGCCGAAAGTGTCGGAAGACATCTAACTCCGTCCGGCGAGATCGACAAAGCCCGTACCGCCGGCGATCATCGAACAGGTGACACCACACGCACAGTTCCAGCTAACCAGCATATTTCGAGACTGGGTGGGCTTGAACGCGAGGCTGAACCTGACCGAGACGATTACGACCGATAGGAAACAATGATGCGCGACGATCGACGGATGTTCATTCCCGATCCTGATCCGAAGGCAGACGCAGGCTACTGGGGGATAGCTAGTTGGGTATTCGCCTGCATTATGATCGTAGCTCTGGTAGACCGGGGTCTGACAATTGCTTGGCATACCGTGCAGGGTTGGTGGGATGCAGCGATCGCTTTCTCGGGGTTCTGGAGCCCGCGCGGCTCCCATGAATAGGGCGCTCCGGCAGGCAGCCGGATGCGGGATGGTGCAAATGGCCGGGTTGCGCGCTGAGCGGAGATGATCTCGCTCATATCCTTCGCTTATCGAGATAGAGCAGCGAAGTGCCCTTCTCGATGCGTTTCACTTGTCCCGCCCCGAAGCTCAGCCTGATTTTCTCCGGCCGGTATCAGCCAACGGCCGATGGTGTGCCGAAAAGGTCTTAATGCTTTCTAGAAGTGCTAGCCTACTCGAGCCCAAGCTCAGACGGATCGGGCACGGTTTTGGCGAGAACGTCTTGGATGCTTTTCCTTTGTTTCACGGACATATTCGGAGTGGTCGCCAATGAGTCGGAGATGACAGAATTGAGCCGCCGCGCGGTTGCGAGCAATCGTTCGTCGGACTTCGAAAGTCCGGAAGCTACGGTTTCGCGCGCCTGTCTGCGCGGCTCAAGTTGTCTTTCCGGCGCGTGAAGATGAGTGTTTGCCGCCGCACCCTCCTCGTTGAGCTCACGTCGATCCGACCCCGATAGACCGGATTCTAACTGGAGCGCCGACGATCCGTAGTCCGGTAAAGTTGGGGGCACAGGCAGATTCAAGGCCATTTCCACTTCGGGAACCGAGACAGCGTTTTCATGCTTGCCCAGTACCGCAGACCTGAACGGTTCGGTGGCATAGTAGCGAAGTTTGTCTCCAAAAACCGGTCTCTGACCTTCAACCAAAAGGACCATCTTACCCTCTGGCATTTGACGGACCTCCTGCGGCATCATCAGGTCGCGCTCGCGGATCTGTTCTACCTTGGTGCGCCGCGGCAATCCGAGAAGCTCAAGCGTACGAGACTCCGATTGATATCGGATCGTCCGCTTGCCCAGGGCGCGCGAGGCGTAGTCCGCTGTGGCCTGGTCGTTCGCGCCGAGGATGAGCTGGAGGCCACAATTGCCGAGAAGGGAGTGCCGCGCCGTCTCACCATAGATTTCATCGATATTCTTGAGGTCCTGGATGATGAAAGCCAGCTTGATATTGTAGCCCGCCACATAAGGTAGCTTGTTCAGCACCTCGTCCATCTTCTTCAACTGCCGGAATTCGTCGAGAAGGAAATAAACGGGGACAGCCTTCGGATTGTGCTCACGCGTCAGAAGATCCATCACCTGCTGCACGAACAAGGTAAGCAGCGGCCGCAAGATCGTCATGTCAGTGATGTTCGGCGCAAGGTAGATTGTTACGGGCCGGCGCTGCAGTGACGCAAGATCCATGTCCGTTATGCTGGTCGCCGCGACGACACGTTCGTTTCTGAAAGGTGCGAGCGCCTTCTGGATGTCGAGCAGTGCAGAGCGCGCGGCCCGTTCGTTGAGAGCGATATAGGCATTGAAGCTGTCCGTCGTGAACCGAGACAGATCCGGCTCGTTTTCTTTGATCAGTTTCATCAATGCTTGAAGATCGACGCCCGAATTGAAGATCGCATTTACCTCGCCGAAATTGCGCCGGTTTTTATAGTGGGTGCTTTCCAGGACGTAGCTGATGACACCAGCGATCACTTGCTGCGCTGTACCTTGCCAGACGGCGTTCTCCGATCCAACAGTTTCGGGAATGAGGATTGCCGCCATGTTCTGGATGTCGATCGTGCGGCTGCCGCGATCCGTCCTCACAAAATCGAGCGGATTCCATCGGTGGGTTTTCGATGCTCCCGGCGAAAACAGGAAGACCTGATTGCCGCTTGCCCTTCGATAGCCGGCCGTCAGTTCGAAAATTTCGCCTTTCAGATCGGTGACGATCATCGACCCCTTAAACATCAGCGCGTTCGGGATGACGTAGCCGACGCCTTTCCCTGATCGCGTCGGGCCGATGATCAGGTGATGACGGTCATCGTTACGGCGAAGAAGCGTCCGGCCTGCGCGGCCGAAGATATGCCCCTCCTTGCGAAACCACCCGGCGCGCCGCAGCGACGCAACATCCTGGAACGCTGCGTCGCCGAGTGGGTTGGCCGGCCGGCGGCGCCCGAAAGCGGCAGCCGCTGTGCCTGCTGCCAGCGCAGGAAGTGCTGCGGCCAACCCTACGAGTTGCAGCGATCGGTTGTTGAAATAGGCAGCGAACTGGCGAAGGGGAGCTGCTGGGTCGATCGTCGTCATTAACCGAAGGATCCGACCGTCTTTCCATACGATCTGGAGAATGAGGCTGTAGCTCAGCATCCAGACCGCGACCGCGATCAGGGCGCAGAAAAACAGATAGAAGGCGAGGTAAGATCGGTTCATGCGGATTGCCGAGCATAATAGATTTCGGACACGCCGCGCCGGCCGCCGTCGCGGCGCAGCTGGATGACGATCGGGATGACCATGCGGATGTAGGACATCAGGTCCTGCTTGGAATAGCCTGATGACATGCCGGCTTGCATCATCATCATGGCGAGCTGCTCGTAGGCACCCATTGGTGTATCGGCATGCACGGTCGACATGCTGCCTGGATGACCCGTGTTAATGGCACGCAGGAAGGCGAACGCCTCGGCGCCGCGGATCTCACCGACGAACAGCCGGTCAGGCCGCATGCGCAGTGATGCCTCGAGCAGCGATTGGATCGTCACATGCGCCGTTCCCTGGTCTCCGCGTGAGGCAAGCAAATGGACGCTATTGCGATGGGTTGGAAACAGCTCGCGCGTGTCTTCGAGTGTCAGAATGCGCTCGTCTTCATCGACGCTTTTGAGGCAGGCGTTTAAGAATGTCGTCTTCCCCGTCGATGTGCCGCCGCTGATCAGCAGCGAGAGGCGCTTG
This sequence comes from Rhizobium sp. SVR5-9E, assembly GCF_056755095.1. NCBI lineage: Bacteria > Pseudomonadati > Pseudomonadota > Alphaproteobacteria > Hyphomicrobiales > Rhizobiaceae > Rhizobium > Rhizobium sp. SVR5-9E. The sequence goes on from NZ_JBNDHS010000020.1 coordinate 64,936, forward strand.
TGGATTGCGGTTTCGATGAAGTCGTGGATGCGGCCGGCCTCCAGCAGCGCTATCAGGCTTGTCTCTGTTTCGCTTAATCCGCTCACAGTCACGGACACGTTGTCCAACCCGCCGCTGTCGCGGTATTGGGCTAAGGTGAAATCATTGACGACCTGCTTTCGAATGGAGATCGAGCCGCCGTCGGGTGCAGCTGGCGGCAAGACAATCTGAATTCGTTCGCCGGTGGGCAGGGCAGCGCTTAACATCGGATTGATACGGCTGATGAATTGATTACTGGCAGCAGCCACCCGCTCGCCGATATGCTCTATCTCTTTGCTCGTAAGCTCCGGGATTGCATGAAACTCCATTACGGAGGCGCCAAGACGCTCGACAAACACTTCGCCCGGACGGTTCACGGAAATTTCGATGACGCGCGGATCCGCGAGGAATTCCGCCAGCGGCGAGAGCGCCCGTCGCAGGAAATAATACGGGTCGCTACCGGGAACGGCCTTGATCGAGGCCTCGCTCATGCTTGATCTCCTTCAGTGCCTCCTCGACCGGGTCCGGATACATCCCGGAGAAGTCGAGATCCTGGCGGACATAAACAAAGATGCGTTCGCCCTGCGGGACGCTGATTGTCGGGGGAATACGAAGGTTTTCTGCCAACGCCTGATTGGCCATATCGGAAAACGTTTCGGCGAGCGTTTCCCGAGCGAGTTCGGCGGCCCGATCGGAGTCGGATTCGCCGTTGCCGCTGCCCGAGCTGTATTGGTTGCTGCCATAACCGGTCAGATAGGAGGAGCCCGCACCGACTATGGAGAGCAGGATGGCTGACCCGAACCGCTCGCGCCACTTGTTATCGACGGTGCCTGTGAGGCCGGAGCGCCCCAGGCTATCAGTGCCGATGCTGTTCAGCCGCGCGGAGATGCCGTCGTCCCGCAGCAGGCGGGTCCAGATCACGAAAATCCGTTTCTGTCCCCGAGTGACGTCGGATTGATATTCGCCGATCACCCGCGTGCCGGTCGGGATGAGGACGCGGCGCCCGTCAAACGAATAGACGTCCTCGGACGTGATGGCGCGGATCTGGCCCGGCAGATCGCTGTTGATCGCAGTTTCAAGGATGCCCGGGATCAAGGTGCCCTCCGGGACCATCGCATCGATACGGTCGATCTGCCGAGCTTTGGCCGATCGGTCGCCAATTGTTGAAGCGGTCGCCAAAAATTTGCTGTTGCGATCTCCGCCAGCAACTGCCGGTCCGTCGGAGGCGCCATTGCCACTCAGCGAAGTCGCATCGCTACCCGTTTTGGCGCTATCGACGACGATCTGCTTTGACCGGTACCGTTCAGGAAATGCCTCTGGTTGCGGGCTGGCGTTGGGGGCCGGTTGAGTGATCACCGGCGGGGGCGGCACGGTGAATTCAGTCGTGTCCGGAGACGGCGCTGGTTTCTCCTGAGGCGGTTCTGGGATCTGCATAATGTTCTCCGCCGGCTTAGGTCCGGGCTTCTGCTCCTCGCGCAAGAACGACGGAGGCCTGAAGGTTGTCGTCGAGAACTCCTCGTCGCCGTGCATACCATCACGTGTCGGTTTTTGTGGTGCGAGGACCACGACGTAAGCGAGGGCAGCGCCGCCGAGCAGCAGGGCAGCCCCGCCAAGCACTTGCTTTCGACGAGCCCGCTTGTCGCGTACCTCGGTTTGATCGGCCGCGAGCATGGCTTCGAGCTCTGGGGAACGCTGCATCAGTTGCCGCTCCTTCTGCGGATCGTGGCTTGGTCATCAGGGGAGGGACCAAGCACTGCAGGGTCCGGCTGACCGAAATCCGGTTTTCTCAGATTGAATATGCAGGTCCACTGATTACCATCGCGCAGCGTATACTGCGTCCCTGTGCCATCCACGACGATATACTCTCCCTCGCGCCGAAAGTTGCGGAGGGTCTCGGTGAAGTCGCCATTTACAGCGAAGATCGCCGGCACTTTTGGACCAAACTTGAAAAAGGTCTTCTTCCCGTCATCGAAAACCATCAATGGCTTCAGTCCAGGATCGCCCGAAAAGGAGTAGTCGATGTTGACGTTTGCCTTGTCGATCCCAGAGATGTTCGGGTAACCGGCCCGTGCCTCTGCTTCCTTCCTCAACGATGCGTTCAAATCCTTGTCCGGATAGGTGAAGCGGATTCCAAAGACCTTCTTGTTGTCTTCCGGGGCATAATCGTCGAGTTCGAGATAGTAGATGCGCTTCGTTGTCACGACGTTCATATTGGTTGCGACGTTCTTTGCCTTCGGCTTGACGAACAGGATATTTCCCTTGTCCGTCGGTACGACGTCCCAACTGTCGGTATCTCCAACCGCGATTGTCGCGAATTTCTCGTCTTCATCGAAGATGATCATCGTCGAGATGCCGTAGGTGGCGAACACTCGCACGACGTTGTTGGGCTGGTAGACGACGCTCGTCACGCGCGCGTCCAGTCGTCCGGCAGACGGTGTTTCGGCGGCTGTGGCCGGGAATGCATGCGTCAGCGCCGCCAGCGCCAGGAAGATTGGATGGCGGGTCACGGATTGTTCTCCGTGACCGTTTCCTGGTCCCGGCGGTATTCGTAGACTTGGAAGCCCAACGGGTTTTCGAACCGCCACTCGTTTGTTGCCGGCGTGTCGGTGTAGCGATAACGGACGATCGCGATCCAATGTCGCGCGATCGCGTCGGTGTCGGAGACTTCGCTTGTCGCGAAGCGGACGATGCCAGTCGAAGTGTTGGGGAATGTCACCGAAGCGATTTCGGTTGTCACCTTTTTGGCCGTACCATAGATCTTCGCCGGGTTCTTGGCATTGGCTACGCTGTAGAGGTCCTGCAGTTCGCGTGCGGCGTTGCCGGTGGACAGCAGTGCGGCGATCCCAAAGTTCTGTTCGATCGCGTATGGATCGTAGCCCTCGCGGGACCTGATGTAGCGAACGATGTTGGCCTGGGTGATGGCCTGTTGCTCGGTGAGGTTGGCGGCCCGCGTCAAGCCACTCTTCACTTCGAGATAGCCCGTGTTTTTGTCGACCTCGACAATGTAGGGCTCGAAACTTTTAAGAGGCACGAGCATGACGAGTGCCAGCAGGCTGAGCAACGTGATGCCGCCAAATATCGTCGTAACGAACCACGCAAGCGTTCGAGACCGCTTCGCCTTCTTGACGATTTCCTGCTCCCAGATGTCACCGCTCTGGTAATAGGTATGCAGATCGAGTTCTTTTATGTCAGCCATCGTCTTCGTTCCTGGTCGTCAGCTTGGGAGGCCTTGGCGGGAAATTTTCGTTTGCATGGACGAGCGTATGCCGGAAGCGTCGTCATCTCCTCCGTCGCCGCCCCTGAAACGGCTTGAAAGAGACCGACCGGCCCGATAGGCGCCTCGGCTGGTGCGTGAACCGCTCCTGGTGACGGCGACCGGATAACGGATGCCGAGTCGGCGAGTGATCCCGGCCGCCGCGTTTCCGACGCCGACGGCAATGCCGCCTGCAATCCCTTGGCCGATCGACTGGATGTAGAGCATCACGAATCCGCCCGCGATGCAGAGAAGCAGGAAGCCGGCGATGTCTGCCAGCGTCAGTGTCCGCGATCCACTGGCCGCGTCGATCTTGGTGAGTTCAGGGTTCATCGCAGCAATGAGAAACGCAGCGATGACGTAGATGAACAGGGGGATGAGTGCGTAGGTCAGCACCTGGTTGAACCAGCCCATGCCGTAGCCCCGCGTGCGATCGAACAGCATGCAGGCGATGAAGATCGGGGCGGTGCCGATCAGCACCCAGAGCATCACCTTGGCAAGGATGAGAATGGCGAGGGCGATGGCGATGAAGACCCCGGCACCCACCATGATCAGGATGCCGATCATGCTGGGTAGGATCGAAAAATAACCCGACTGCTCCGCAAAGGCCGATGCCGCCTCATTGGCTGTCTTCCAGATCTGCGACAAGCCGTTCGTCGGCTCGCGGATCCCCGTACCCGCGGCAGCCAGGATGGCGCGGCCGACATCTTCCGGCGTGTCGTTGAGCCAATGGTAGAAGAGATTGTTAAAGTTGGCCCAGGAACTGATCAATGCGAGAATGATCATCATCCTGACGGTCCGGCCGACGACCTCGCCAACGGAAAGACGTGATGTGCCCGTCACCAGCTGCAGGCCATACCAGGCAACGTAGACCATGAGCATGACCCTCAGGAGCGGCATCAGCTCGTTGCCGACCACCGTGTAAGCCTGCTCAGAAAAGCTTGAGCCAGAGTCTTCGATGCGCTGCAGGAGATCGCCAAGAAAGTCTTGCATCACCGAAATCCTTATTGCCCGCCAGGCTCGACGATGCCGAGCGCGGCAAAGGCGGCGGCTGGGTCATTGACGCGGTACATGGCGCCGCAGTCCTCTCTCGTATCGGGGGCGAATGACGTGAGGTTGGCGGGCCTTTTGCATGGCGCCGTCTTCTCCTTCACCGTGCCGCACCCTGACAGCAAAACCAGGCCCGCGACGGCAAGCCCAACCATTTTCGCTAATGTCATGCTAATTGCCGTAGGCCAGCGTCTTCTTGGTGTTCGAAATATCCGTGAGCCGGCGCTGGTTTTCGGCCTGCAGCGACGTCACGGCTCCATTCATCACCCCGATCATCTCGTTCAGGGTCAGCCCGGATTGCACCTGCAACTGGGTGTTCTGATCAATCGATCCTTTGATGTCCTGGACGGTACCGATCTGCGCGCCGGCTTGCTCTAAGGCGTTGCGCCGCGTCTGGACGGCCTGTTGCGAGCCGTTGATCATGGCTGAGACGCCGAGCACGGTGTTCACCAATTGCTCATAGGATTTGTCGCCTGAGAAACTGCTATCTTCTTTTCCTGAGAGGCTCTTCACCAGTTGCAGGCCGTTGATGAACACGGTGGCCGCTTTGGCGATGTCACCGCTCATCGATCCGAAGTTCGGCACGCCTTCCTTCAGGATGCTGTCGAAGGATGGGACCGCCGAAACGCTGAAGCCGTTGCCGATCGCCACATCCTTCAAAGGCGCTGCCGCGCTGCCCCGATCGCCGGTCACGGCTTTTAGCGTGTCCTCAACTGTCGTCAGAATATTCTTGTTGGTGTCGAGGATCTTGTCCGTCGTCTCCGCTGTCTGTTTGGCGACCTGATAGTTGGTCTTGTCGATAACGGGCACGTCGGCGAGGGCTGCCGATGCCAAGGAAAGCACGCCGGAAATGGTCATCACCTCAAGTCTCATTGTCTTCTCCCATCATTGCGGTTGCAGCAGGAGCTGCACCTGGTCCACGTCGGCGCGTTTCTCGATGCACGCCTTGTCTTCATCGCTCCACACGAGGGTTTGCCGCGGATCGCACAAGCCGGCCGTGTCGCGCGGTGGCGCGTCACGGCCCTGGCTGCTCATCGACTGTGAGGAGCCGGAGAGGTTGGCCGATGAAACGGCGTTGCGCGAATTGATGAGGTCAGCCATCGCGGTCGTCAGCTTGATGACGTTGTTCATCATTTCGAGATTGGCATTGCGCGCCGTCGAATTGTGATCCCAGCTGTCCTGGACGGTTCCAGTCTGCATCGCACCCAGCTGCTGGTACCAACTCACCACGTTGCCGAGGCTGGCAGACGTCGAGGCGCTGGTGCCCATGGCGTTCAGCGTCGAGGAGCGCATGCCGGTGTAGGCTGTTTCTCCGCCCCCAAAATTGAGGGGTATTGCAGACTTGTCGGAGCCACCAAACGCCGGGAGCCAGCCCTGCGTGATTGCGGCGACATAACCCTGTGTCTCCTTGAAGGGAGGAATGCCGCCATATTTGCTGACATTGCCCGGCCCGGAATTGTAGGCCGCGAGAGCGAGCTTCACGTCACCGCCGAAATTGCGAAGTTGTTGCTTGTAATAGCGCGCGCCGCCGCGAAGGTTTTCCTCGATATTGTTCTCGTCAACACCGAGTTGCGCGGCGGTACCGGACATCAGCTGAGCGAGCCCGGTTGCGCCGGCTCCTGATTTGGCGCAAGGATTGAACCGGCTCTCCTGATAGACGAGGGCGAGAAACTGGTCCTCATCCACACCCTCCTCCCGGGCGACGCGGCGCACCAGACCGGAAATTTCCGGGTTGGCTTCGGCTGCACCGATCGGATCGTTGCGCCGGCCGGGCCGGTACATCGAGCAGGTGACCGAGGTGTGGATCGTATAGCGATCGTGATCGGTGTCTTCGAGATCACTCGTTGTCTTGTCGCGGTGCTCGCGCGGAATGAGGTTGGTGTCATCGATTGTCGGAACGTCGGCTCTCGCAAATCCTGGAATGACACACAGCCCGGCGGCCGTGAAAATGAGAATTGTACCAAGCGGCGACCTTTGTGCGGTGAGGGGTTTCATGGCTGATGCCCCCAGCCGCAGAACTCGGCCAGCCAAGCTTCCGGGTCGTCACCATGTTGATTGCGAAGGCGCTCGCATTCTTCGACGGTCTCTTTCCGCCCGGAGAGAACCTTGATCAGGTCAGGCATGGCGCTGAGATCGAGCCGGGCTATGACGCTGTCATTCCCGTGCTTGATCAAGAAGGATCGTTTCTCCGGCGGCGTGTTGCGGATGAAGCTGAATTCCTTGGCCGTCAGTCCGAAGCGATGGATGTAGCTCTCTTCGTCAGCCCGCGGATTGGGAAAGTGGATGTTGGTCGCGGACTGCTCAATCAGTGTACGCGCCGGCGGCGAGCGGACAATGTCGGCGGCCGACTGAGTACCGAAGCCGATAATGCCATTCAGCTTGCGGATCGTCTTCATCTTGTCGACGATGAAGTCGCTGAAGGTCTGGTCTTTCAGCAGACGCCAACCCTCATCCATGAAAATCATGACCGGGGTTCCGTCGAAGAGTTCGTCGAGGCGGTGATAGATGTACATCAATGCCGGCGTTCGGACTTCGTCATTGTCGAGGATGCTCGTCATGTCGAACCCGAAGACGCGCCTCTCGGAGAAAGAAAGGACATCGCGGCGGGCGTTGAAGAGCCAAGCCTTTTCGCCGTCGATCCATGGGCGAAGACGCGCGTGCAGATCGTTGGGGCCGGCGCGTGAACGTCCGGTCAGGAGACCGGCCAAGTTCGCAAGCGTTCGTTCGGCCTTGGGCTCGTGCATGAGGCGCACGATCGCGCGTTCGAGCGTGTCTTCTTCCTCCTGATCGAACGCGCCATCGCGGTCGTTGCGAAGCATTGCCTTGAGCAAGCGAAGAAGGAATTCCCGGTTTTTGCCGATATTCTCGATCTGCAAGGGGTTGAAGCCGGTTGGAGCACCTGGCGAGAGGATCACGTAGGACCCGTTCATCGCCCGCAGGAAGATTTCGGCGCCGCGGTCCTTGTCGAAGAAGACGGCGCGCGGCGATGGCCTCACCCTGAAAGCCTGTGCCAGCAGAAAGGTGAGGGCGACGGTCTTGCCCGACCCCGTCGGGCCGGTGACCAGGAAATGGCCGATATCGCGCTGGTGGAAGTTGAACCAATAGGGCGTCTGGCTACTTGTTTCCAGGATGGTGATGGGGCTTCCCCAATGCACCCCGTCCCTTTGGCCGGCCGCAAAATTGTGCATCGACGAGAGCCCGGAGAAATTGGCGCTCGACAGCATCGCCCGCCGGGCAATGTAAGCGTGATTGCCCGGCAGCTGAGCCCAGAAGGCCGCTTCCAGGTTCAGGTCCTCGCGCAGCCAGTTGATGTTCATGTCGGTGAGGCAGGCGCCTAGATCCGAGACCGCCTTGTTGACGCCATCTACGTCACGCGACAGGCAGAGAAGCGAAAGGTGATGGAAGCCGAAGACGGCTTCCTGGTTGAGCAGGCTATTCAGCGCGAAATCGATATCGTTTTCGACATCGCTGCCGGCCTCGTCGGATGCGCCGATCTGCCGCTTGAGCCGCGTGATGCGTTCCTGCGCAATGGGTTTGTCGGCCAGGGTGAAGGACTGGGTGAGAATAAACTCGTGGTTCACCTGCAGCAGGCCATCCAGCATGCCTGGACCTGTAAACGGCGGGTATTCCTTGATGGAGAGCATCGCGCCAAAGCGGTCATCCTCCTTCACCGGCCCCTGCGCCTGCATGGTGCGCCGTGCGAAATGGAGCCGCGACGTCCCGAGGAAATTGCCAAGGCCCATGCGTGGCAGACGCATCTTGCGGGGTACGCCACAGGTCAGAATTTCGTTCAAGAACGCCGATGGCTCCGAATAGGGCTCATTGTTCGCGCTCGAAATACCGAGGACCGCCGCCCCGTATTTGCTCAGGTCACGAACGATGTTGCCGACAAGCTCTTCAAGCTCACCAACCGCTTCGCGCAACTGATCCGCCTGCGTGTCACGGCCTGACGCTCGTCCAAGCAAACGGCGGGCGCGGTCACCGGCCCCCAGTGCCCCGCGCATGCCCGACCGCAGGACGGTCATATAGAGATCGTTCGCGAACATGCGCTTGCCAGCGAGCGAAGCCGTGTAGCGCCGATCAAGCTCTTCGCAAAAGGGATCGTCGAACACGCCGTCGACGGAGGTATTGACCCGCCGGCGGATGACTGTCGACCACAGGGAAAAGCGGCTGGAGCCGAGCGACCGGATAAGGGTATTCTGCACCACAGAACGCATGTTGATCTCGGCCTGATCCTCGGTCTGAAAGAACAGGCCTTCCAATTTGATGACACTCATCAGAGCGCCGCCTTCGAGCTTGATGACGGTGTCAGCGACATGGCGGAGGTAAGGGATGTACTTGGCCATGGGACGCTCGCGATGGAGGACGGTTCCGAAGCCGAGCTCTTCTCGGATGATGCTCAGCATGGTCATGGCCCGTAGGAATTTGCACCCCAGAACGTCTTGTTCGGCGTCCTGGGCGTAAGCCGCGTGGAAACCTGCAACACATCGAGGACGCGCGCGTCCCAGCTGCAGAGCGTGAAAAGAACGGCATAAGCAAACGGCGCCGTCAGCAGCGCCCACAGCTCGTTGGTTGCCAGCCAGGCGATGATCGTCAGGCCGGTGACAATCACCACGGCCATGTAGGGCACGCCCCAAAGCGTCGGCGAGCGGGTCAGCCCGATCACCAGGGGGGTCAGCTGGGGTTTGTCATCATCCATGGCTGCCAAGACCTAATTCCCGACCGTCGATATCAACTGGTCGACGATGGCCGGCGCGCCGAAGACCAGGCCGATGCCGAGGACGACAGCGCCGGCGGTGAACCAGCTGAGCCGCCCGGCGAAGGCTAGAAACCCAAGACCGATGACAGCGATGATGGCGACGAGGCGACCAAACGGACCGGTGATGAAATCGACGACCGCCTGAACGACCGTTTGCAGGGGAGCGAACGCCTGGTTGGTCGCCTGCGCCATGGCGAGGTCCGCCGTGGCGAACTGCAGCAGGGCGAGAGCACCCAGAACGGCTGCGCCGCGCGCCCAACTCTTTTGACGATGGCGCAGTACAACAAGCTTCATAGTCGACTCCTTTCGATTCAGAACTGCATGACCCCGCCGATGAACTTCGGCGTTCGTGCGCCGATGACGTCGCTCGCGATTGCATTGTCGCCGGCGTTTGTCTGATTGCGGCTGCGGCCTGTTCGCTTGACAGGAAAGCCAAGCCCGAGCTGGCGATTGATCACCGAGGCCACGTAGCGGATGGTCTCGGGATAGGCTGGCATGCCGCCGCTGTCGTAGACTGCTTGCTCGCCGGCGTTGTAGGCTGCGGCGGCGATGATCGGGCTTTTGAATTCGTCGAGAAGCGCGCGGAGATAGCGCATTCCGCCGTCGATATTGTCGGCGGGGTCGCAAACATTCGTCACGTTGAACCGCTTCGCAGTGACCGGCATCAACTGCATTGGCCCGCGCGCACCCATTGGGCTGTTGCGGACTCGGTCGAACCGGCTTTCGGTCCACGCGACGGCAAGCGCGAAGTCTGGATCCACACCGTACCTCCCGGCGCTTCCGACCACCAATGCCTTGATTTCTTCCAGTGACGCCGGCGAGGCGCCACAAGGCGGTGAAGAGGCCGAAGCCGATTCTTTATCGGCATGGACCATTTCGGTTCGAGTTTCCATCGGTTGCCTTGATCGTGCCGCGCTTGGTCGGTTCTGATTTGATGATGATGGATTCAAACTATTATAGTTCATGCCGTGGATAATGCCATTAAATGTCTCCGCGGAAATAATCACGCCTGCACTGTTGATCTCGAACTCGGTCTCTCGTCGCGGCTCACTCCGTAAACGTGCGGATGCATTGGCGTGGATATGTCCATAAAAACGAGTAGTATCAAATTTATCATAGCTTTGCGCTTGTGCCGCAAGTGAATACAGGCACGCCGCCGTCGCAATCAAAGTTATCTGGTGCTTGCTGGCCATCAGACTACCCATGCGGTTTTCTGCGGCCAAACGATATCAAAAATTGCTTATTGTCAATTCGGAAAATGAACTGTTATAGTCTTGAATATCGAAAAAAGGCTAATCGGTGGTGTTGATAAGGACAGGGGGATGTCACGAACTCGTTTGGTCCGAAGAACGAAAGTCTCGATCGCGACACTGCTTGCGGTGGGGCCCGCGCTCGTGTCTGGCGCCCTTGCTGCCGGCCCTATCGATCCCGCCTACATCACGTCTCTTGCCGCGCCAGAAAAAACGGTGCTGGTCGTCGAGTATTACGGCGGGAGCAAGACGGTCGTATCTCGCAAGGGATATGCTTCAGCCAGTGGGTTTCATGCCAGTTCGCCGAACGACATCAGCGTCGACGGCAAGACCACCTTGCATCTCTACGGTCTGGAACCCTGCCAGGGAGAGATGGTCAACCGGAAGGAAAATTTCTCCGGGAGCTGCCAAGACTTCGGGCAGCAGCAGCTACAGATCCTTCTCAAATCTGCGATAGTCATCCTCTGCCGGGCATTTCTTTCCGAGGAGAATGCGGCAACACAGGACGTGACGTGCTTCGGCTACTACAATTTCCCAGGATCGCTCGGCAGTATCGACAATTTCGAAGAGCAGTTGCTGTCGCTTGGTGCCGTCCGTTTAGCGAAAAAACCGGATGGGTCGCTGATGCGGCCGGACCTGGCGGAGGCTGAGAAGATCGGTCGCCAGGGATTCGGCATGTGGGCGGATCCGAGGACACAGCCATGATGCGAGAGGGGACCGTGGCACTCTTGATCATGCTATGCGTCGGCACTGCCTTGGCCGCTCCCGCTCGCGAAATTGAACTGCATCCCGGCGTGACATTGGTCACTGGAGATACCTGGATTGACGGAAAAAGTCGCTATCGGCTCTTCGGTGTCCAGTCGTGGATGCGCGGAACCTTTTTCACAAATGCTGCCGTTCTGCGTCTCGATTGTGGTGAGGCATCGATGGTGTTCCTTGCTGCCTTCATCAAGGATGCGGGCCTACGCTGCGCACCGGTGGCGACAACGCCCGAACTGTCCTACGTGGTTTGCTCGGCCGCCGTCGGCGATCAAAGGATAGATCTCGGAACAGCTCTGATCAGTCGTGGCTATGCCTTCGCAGCACTTGACCAGAACGGGCTGCCTGCCAACCCGGCTTATGCGGTTGCAGAGCAGGAGGCGAGAGAATCCAAGTCCGGCCTCTGGCGGCTTGCCGATGTTCAGCATCCGTCGCTTGCCCATGGAAGAGCCGCGACACGGGCGAGGGGGCCGTAGCTATGACCCTGCTGAAAGCGTCCGCTCTCTTGCTGGCATCCCTCATTCTCGGCACTGCTGCTGGGCGCAGCGCCGACCTTCCTGCCTCCCGGCCTGCCGTATTTCGCTCACCAGCACCATCTCCCGCCCCTTCCAGAATTGTCGGCAGGGTATCTGTCGTGGACGGCCGAACGCTTTGGTTCGCTCAGTACGGGTTCCAAGTCAGGCTCGTTGGCATCGACGTGTGCGAATTGCCGCAGTGGGCCTTTGATCCGGACACAGCATCCGCGATTGAGGGTCGGTTGAAGCCGGTGCCGTGTGGGTCATTCGCCAAAGCCTAGCTGAAGAGGGCGGTGCAGCACAAACGGGTCGAGTGCCGGGCCGAAGGCATGGGCCGCTTCCTCGTTGGGCGCTGTTGCGTTGGTGGTCATGATCTGGCGCTCGAGCTTTTGAGGGTCGGTTGGGCAAGGAGCGTTCCCGACGTGATCCTCGACAGCGCGTACCTGGCAGCTGAAAAGCAGGCCATGGCCGTTCGTTACGGTATGTGGGCCACGTATGTCCTCGACATGAATGAGTGGCGCGCATGGGCCGTCGACCGCACGGCGAGCCGGCGACCCGTCGCGGATTACAATCTTCTGCGTGAACGGAGATTGGATATTTCTCCGCCATTCGCTGACGCAAGGCGCTTGCCGAGCCGCACCGATCGCTAACCCTCACCTGGGAGACCGAAGCCATGAAACACATTCTCCTTGCGATATTTGCCCTCCTGATCTCGATCTTTCCTCACATAGCACTGGCTGATGAATGGGGATGCGAAGTACTCCTCTGCGCCGCCTCATCCAATCCCTCCTGGCACGGTGTGCCGGGATGCCGTCCGCCAATGGATCGCCTGATCTCGGCGATGAAAAAGTCCGGCTTTTCCTGGCCGACATGCCCGGAGGGTGGTGCAGGAAAACCTGGTTTTGAGGCCTTTGCGGATTGCCCGGCTGGATGGTCGGCGACGGAAGGCGAAGCAAACGGCGGCTTTTCTCACTCTGAATTGTCGCGTTGCACGCGCACGGTGAAAGACTGCCGGGGAGGCCGGCGGCCGCCTGGCGGTTTCGCCGACAATGATCGTATCAAGGTGGAGCGCGATGGGATCACATGGGTCCATCGGGATGGCTGGAACTGCGAATACACCGAGTACATTGCCCGACCGCGTCGTGAACAGCCCTATTTCTTCGATATCCTCGACCAGTCGACTAAGGCAGCTACGCGCTTTTACTTCGATTTAAGGAATTAGATCGGAGCCAAAGACGAGAAGTAGCGAGGAGGTCGGGTTTCGGCCCAAACCGGACAATAAAATGTTGCATCTCGTTTCAAGACCATCTTCATCAATCCAGCGCATGTTGCGTCCAGACTTTGAACAACCATGGGGTGCGGTCTTGCGAGTCTTGTTACGCTGCTTCTGGATGGTAATTGGTTATGGAGCCGCCGCCTTGACGGCTACCACTATCTGCATGATCGTCAGCCAGCTTCTAGCGGGTGTCTGGCCCAACGTGGCGGGTGACGGTAGATGACCCTGCGGTCGCGTCATGGCCTCGCGGGCCCATGACGGTCATCGCGACTAGGCGCAGCATTTCGCACCGGTCGCCGGTCCGCAGCAGGCGGCAACCTGGGCCTGTTCCGCCAACCACCGGTCACGCGGCTTGCAGCTTGCGGCACGCGGCGCAAGTTCGACATGCACCACGCCGTCA